>NZ_JBCFYD010000006.1 GCF_038594945.1 Fodinibius sp. Rm-B-1B1-1 | reverse complement strand
ATAATTTCAGTTACAACACCGGCGCCTACCGTGCGGCCGCCCTCGCGGATCGCAAAACGCAGGCCTTCTTCCATCGCTACCGGTTGAATCAGGCTTACTTCCATCGTCACATTGTCGCCCGGCATGACCATCTCTACCCCATCGGGGAGCTCACATGATCCGGTCACATCCGTGGTCCGGAAGTAGAACTGCGGGCGGTAGCCGTCGAAAAACGGCGTGTGTCGGCCGCCTTCGTCTTTGGACAGCACGTATACCTCACATTCGAACTTCTTGTGTGGGGTAATTGAGCCCGGCTCGCAGAGTACCATACCCCGCTGGAGGTCTTCTTTGTCGACCCCGCGCAGCAAAATTCCTGCATTGTCGCCGGCCTGCCCTTCGTCGAGCATGCGGCGGAACATCTCAATACCAGTAACCACCGAGTCCATCGGGTCTTCAATAATACCGACAATTTCAATCTCATCGTTCAGCTTCACCACTCCGCGCTCGATACGGCCCGTTGCCACGGTACCGCGGCCGGTAATAGAGAAAATATCTTCGACCGGCATCAAGAACGGCTTTTCCACATCGCGTTCGGGCGTTGGAATCGTCTCGTCGACGGCGTCCATCAGATCTAAAATCGCCTGCTCGTGGTCCTCGTCGCCTTCCAGGGCTTTCAGGGCCGATCCTTTTATGACGGGAATGTTGTCGCCGTCAAATTCATAGTTGCTCAGCAGCTCACGGACTTCCAGCTCGACGAGCTCAATCAGCTCCTCGTCGTCGACCAGATCGGTCTTGTTCATAAAGACCACAATCTCGGGCACCCCTACCTGGCGGGCCAACAAGATATGCTCGCGGGTCTGTGGCATCGGGCCGTCGGTGGCCGCTACCACCAAAATCGCCCCGTCCATCTGGGCCGCTCCGGTAACCATATTCTTTACATAGTCGGCGTGGCCCGGGCAGTCGACGTGCGCATAGTGGCGACCTTCGGTTTCATACTCAACGTGCGCCGTTGAGATCGTTATCCCACGCTCCTTCTCCTCGGGGGCGTTGTCGATGTCGACAAACTGCTTGGCAACCCCGCCGTGGTGCTTGGCCATTACGGTCGTAATCGCCGCCGTCGTGGTCGTCTTCCCGTGGTCTACGTGACCTATCGTTCCTATGTTTACATGTGGCTTATCTCGCTGAAATGTCTCTTTTGCCAT
>NZ_JBCFYD010000005.1 GCF_038594945.1 Fodinibius sp. Rm-B-1B1-1 | reverse complement strand
CGTTCTTTGACAGACTGAGAACATACAGACGATCGCACGTCGAGCCCTTGTCAGCTCCGGTTTTGCCGGAGTCGATGAGAGTCAATTGAAGAAGTACAGTGATTGATCCGAGTCCAGAGACTCAAACAATTTATTAGGTGTATTTACCATGGAGAGTTTGATCCTGGCTCAGGACGAACGCTGGCGGCGGGCTTAACACATGCAAGTCGCGGGAGAAGTTGCCCTTCGGGGCAACGGAGACCGGCGGATGGGTGAGTAACGCGTAGGTAATCTGCCGTTAGGACTGGGATAACCCACCGAAAGGTGAGCTAATACCGGATGATGCAGCGGGGCCGCATGGCCACAGTTGTTAAATCCCTCGGGAGCCTAACGATGAACCTGCGTGCCATTAGCTAGTTGGTAGGGTCAAAGCCTACCAAGGCAATGATGGCTAGGGGGTCTGAGAGGATGATCCCCCACACTGGGACTGAGACACGGCCCAGACTCCTACGGGAGGCAGCAGTGAGGAATCTTGCGCAATGGGGGCAACCCTGACGCAGCCACGCCGCGTGCTGGAAGACGGCCCTATGGGTTGTAAACAGCTTTTACTGGGGAAGAACCTGGACCTTTCGAGGACCACTGACGGTACCCAGTGAATAAGCACCGGCTAACTCCGTGCCAGCAGCCGCGGTAATACGGAGGGTGCAAGCGTTGTCCGGAATCATTGGGTGTAAAGGGTGTGCAGGCGGAAGTCTAAGTCGGAGGTGAAATCTTGCCGCTTAACGGTAAAAGGGCCTTCGAAACTGGATTTCTTGAGTTCGGAAGAGGTTGGTGGAATTCGTGGTGTAGCGGTGAAATGCATAGATATCACGAAGAACACCGGTGGCGAAAGCGGCCAACTGGTCCGACACTGACGCTGAGACACGAGAGCGTGGGGAGCGAACAGGATTAGATACCCTGGTAGTCCACGCTGTAAACGATGCATGCTAGTTGTTGTCCGTTCGCGGGCAGTGACGCAGTTAACGCAGTAAGCATGCCACCTGGGGAGTACGTTCGCAAGAATGAAACTCAAAGGAATTGACGGGGGCCCGCACAAGCGGTGGAGCATGTGGCTTAATTCGATGCAACGCGAAGAACCTTACCTAGGCTAAATCTGTGGTGATCGCCCGCCGAAAGGGGGCTTCCCTTCGGGGCACCACAGAAGGTGCTGCATGGCTGTCGTCAGCTCGTGCCGTGAGGTGTTGGGTTAAGTCCCGCAACGAGCGCAACCCCTGTGGTTAGTTACCAGCACGTAATGGTGGGGACTCTAGCCAGACTGCCTACGCAAGTAGTGAGGAAGGTGGGGACGACGTCAAGTCATCATGGCCCTTACGTCTAGGGCTGCACACGTGCTACAATGGATGGTTCAATGGGAAGCGACCCCGCGAGGGCCAGCAGATCCCCAAAACCATTCCCAGTTCGGATTGGAGTCTGCAACTCGACTCCATGAAGTCGGAATCGCTAGTAATCGCGTATCAGCAATGTCGCGGTGAATACGTTCCCGGGCCTTGTACACACCGCCCGTCAAGCGATGGAAGTCAGGAGTACCTGATGCGGCCGTACCAACCCCTTTGGGGAGGTAGGTCTTTAGGGTAAGCCTGGTGACTGGCGCTAAGTCGTAACAAGGTAGCCGTACCGGAAGGTGCGGCTGGATCACCTCCTTTTTAAGGAGAGCCTTGGATTCGGTGGCTCGCCGTGTGATCGTCTGTATGTTCTTTCTCTGGTCGCAGAGTGCCCCCAATCGCTGAGGAGCGGGCGCCGGCCGGCCACCCATGGGCTTGTAGCTCAGGCTGGTTAGAGCGCACGCCTGATAAGCGTGAGGTCGCAGGTTCAACTCCTGCCAAGCCCACATCGGGGCTATAGCTCAGTTGGCTAGAGCACCTGCTTTGCAAGCAGGGGGTCCGGGGTTCGAGTCCCCGTAGCTCCACGACGTTTTTTTGTGGAGGTTCTTTTATTGATGTAATTCCGCAGCACGAATGTGCTCGCCGCCCGAACGGGGCCGCGAGCAGATCCGTGCCGGAAGGCATGTGTTCTTTAATATGTTGTCAGGTGTTGAATGTAGATCGCAGGCAGTCTTTGTAAAAAGGCTACTAGTGCGAACAACAAACAGCTCCTCGTGCAACGAGTTCTTTGACATAGTGATAGCTGATAGGTAAGAAAAAGTAAAGATCGAGGTTATTTTTTAGAAAATAACACCAACAAAGCGAAACGCTCATTGTTTTTCGAGGCTTGCCCGCCGAAGGGTGGTGCAAGTCATATAAGTGAAAGCAGAAAAGGGCGTATGGTGGATGCCTTGGCACAATCAGGCGAAGAAGGACGTGTAAAGCTGCGAAAAGCTGCGGGGAGCTGCAACAGAGCCCAGATCCGCAGGTATCCGAATGGGGAAACCCATCTGCTTTCGGGCAGATATTCTTTCGAGAAGGCCAACCCGGGGAACTGAAACATCTCAGTACCCGGAGGAACAGAAAACAAGTTAGTGATTCCGCAAGTAGTGGCGAGCGAACGCGGAACAGCCCAAACCCTACTGCTACGGCGGTAGGGGGTCGTAGGGCTCCCATAACCCAACCCAAGCGAAGACGAAGCGGACTGGAAAGCCGCCCCACAGAAGGTGACAGGCCTGTAGACGTAAGCGAGGTGCGGCGGGGAGATCCCCTGAGTAGGACGGGACCGGAGAAATCCTGTCTGAAGCTGCCGGCACCATCCGGCAAGGCTAAATACTGATTGTGACCGATAGTGAACAAGTACCGTGAGGGAAAGGTGAAAAGAACGCCGAGAAGGCGAGTGAAATAGTACCTGAAACCATACGCTTACAAGCGGTCGGAGCCCCTTCGGGGGTGACGGCGTGCCTTTTGCATAATGAGCCTACGAGTTGCGCCTGTCGTGCAAGGTTAATCTCCTCAGGAGAGCAGCCGAAGCGAAAGCGAGTCCGAACAGGGCGAAAGTACGGCGGGGCAGACGCGAAACCGAGTGAGCTATCTATGGCCAGGATGAAGCGTGGGTAAGACCACGTGGAGGTCCGAACCGACGGGCGTTGAAAAGCCCCCGGATGAGCTGTGGATAGGGGTGAAAGGCCAATCAAACTCGGAAATAGCTCGTTCTCCTCGAAATATATTTAGGTATAGCATCTGGCGTGTAGCATGTCGGAGGTAGAGCACTGATTAGACTAGGGGGCTTCACCGCCTACCAAATCTAGACAAACTCCGAATGCCGACGTGTGTTGCCAGGTAGTCAGCGTGGGGGCGATAACGTCCTCCCGCAAGAGGGAAACAACCCAGACCACCAGCTAAGGCCCCAAAATCCAAACTAAGTTGAACAAAGAAAGTTGGGTTGCCCAGACAACTAGGAGGTTGGCTTAGAAGCAGCCATTCCTTGAAAGAGTGCGTAATAGCTCACTAGTCGAGCGGCCCGGCGTCGATAATTTGCGGGCATAAGTTTGGTGCCGAAGCTGTGGATTGTACCCGTTTGGGTACAGTGGTAGAGGAGCATTCCAGCGCCATCGAAGCCGCCCTGTGAGGGGTAGTGGAGGTTCTGGAAGCGAAACTGTAGGCATGAGTAACGATAAGAGAGGTGAGAACCCTCTCCACCGAAAATCTAAGGGTTCCTGATCAACGCAAATCGGATCAGGGTTAGTCGAGACCTAAGGTGTAGCCGACAGGCGAAACCGATGGAAAACCGGTTAAATATTCCGGTACCGCTATGCAGCTATAAACGAAGGCGTCACGCAGAAGTGACACTACCGCCCCGCGATAGAATTCGGGGTTAAAGGCAGTAGGCTGGTGGGTAGGCAAATCCGCCCACCGCAAGGCCGAACGCCGACAGTACGGGGAGCCTACGGGCAAACCGATAGTGTAGGTAATCTTGCTGCCAAGAAACCCGTCGTCGTTTGTTGTTATAGCGCTCGTACCAAAACCGACACAGGTAGATGAGGAGAGTATCCTCAGGTGCTCGAGCGAATCGTGGCTAAGGAACTCGGCAAATTAGATCCGTAACTTCGGGAGAAGGATCCCCTCGGCGGCTTCGGCCGTCCGAGGGTGCAATGACCAGGTCCAATCGACTGTTTACCAAAAACACATGCCTCTGCTAAGTCGTAAGACGATGTATAGGGGCTGACACCTGCCCGGTGCTGGAAGGTTAAGGAAGGCTGTTAGGCGTATGCCAAAGCGGCCCACTGAAGCCCCAGTAAACGGCGGCCGTAACTATAACGGTCCTAAGGTAGCGAAATTCCTTGTCGGGTAAGTTCCGACCTGCACGAATGGTGCAACGAATTGGACACTGTCTCAGCCACGAGCTCGGTGAAATTGTGGTATCGGTGATGACGCCGATTACCCGCAGCGGGACGGAAAGACCCCGTGAACCTTTACTACAACTTTACATTGGCTTTAGCTGCCCGATGTGCAGGATAGGTGGGAGACTTGGAAGCGCCAGCGCCAGCTGGCGTGGAGTCGTCCGTGAAATACCACCCTTTGGGCCGCTGAATTCTAATTCCCCACAGGGAAGACAGTGTATGGTGGGTAGTTTGACTGGGGCGGTCGCCTCCTAAAGTGTAACGGAGGCTCCCAAAGGTACCCTCAGCACGGTCGGCAATCGTGCGTAGAGTGTAAAAGCATAAGGGTGCTTGACTGCGAGACATACAGGTCGAGCAGGTGCGAAAGCAGGGTTTAGTGATCCGGCGGTTTCCGAATGGAAGGGCCGTCGCTCAAAGGATAAAAGGTACTCCGGGGATAACAGGCTTATCTCCCCCAAGAGTTCACATCGACGGGGAGGTTTGGCACCTCGATGTCGGCTCATCGCATCCTGGGGCTGGAGAAGGTCCCAAGGGTATGGCTGTTCGCCATTTAAAGCGGTACGCGAGCTGGGTTCAGAACGTCGTGAGACAGTTCGGTCCCTATCTGCTGTGGGCGTTGGAATGTTGCGGAGAGCTGCTCCTAGTACGAGAGGACCGGAGTGGACGCACCGCTGGTGGACCTGTTGTCCGGCTACGGGCATCGCAGGGTAGCTATGTGCGGAAGTGATAAGCCGCTGAAAGCATCTAAGCGCGAAGCACGCTCCAAGATAAACATTCCCTTTACAGCCTTCTGGAAGACGACCAGATCGATAGGCGGCAGGTGTAAGCGTGGTAACACGTTCAGCCGAGCCGTACTAATAAGGCTACCGGCTTCCGCTTATATGGCTTGCACGACCGTTGGGTCGGGCGGGCTGGATAAGTACAAGCAACGAGCAAACAGCACAACCTACGATCCACTTTCTTACTCCAGCTATCACTAGGTCAAAGACCACAATATTGACATACTGATTTTTTTTGATTTTTGAGCAGGCGGGCCAAGCGCCGGGGCTCCACCCGTTCCCATCCCGAACACGGCCGTGACACCCGGCAGCGCCGATGGTACTTCCCTTTGGGAGGAAGCGTAGGTCCCCGCCCGCTCTTTTTTTTATTTATATGTTCGACAAGCAACTGATACGAAAGAAGGTGATCCATACCACGGGTCACCTTTTTTTGTTT
>NZ_JBCFYD010000004.1 GCF_038594945.1 Fodinibius sp. Rm-B-1B1-1 | reverse complement strand
TCATGCCGGGCGACAATGTGACGATGGAAGTAAGCCTGATTCAACCGGTAGCGATGGAAGAAGGCCTGCGTTTTGCGATCCGCGAGGGCGGCCGCACGGTAGGCGCCGGTGTTGTAACTGAAATTATAGAATAAAAAAGTTCTGATAAGTGGCTACTCAACAAAAAATCAGAATTAAACTTAAGTCGTACGATCACAATTTGATCGACAAATCGGCTGAAAAGATAATTCAGACAGTAAAATCTACGGGAGCTGTGGTATCAGGACCGATACCGCTCCCGACGAAGAAAAACATTATAACAGTAAACCGATCTGTGCACGTGAACAAAACTGCCCGAGAGCAGTTTGAGTATCGTTCTCACAAGCGTTTGATCGATATTTTATCGACAGGATCGCAAACTGTAGATGCATTAATGAAGCTGGAGTTACCCTCTGGTGTGGACGTAGAAATTAAAGTGTAACATTTATAATCACTGAACAATGAGTAGTGGTTTGATAGGAAAAAAGATTGGCATGACTAATGTCTTTGATGACAATGGTCAAAATTATGCCGTAACGGTTATTGAAGTTGATCCCAATGTTATAACGGCGATCAAAACAAAAGAAGAGAATGGCTATGAGGCTGTTCAGCTTTCGGCCTTTGATAAAAAGGAGAAAACTACTTCGAAACCGTTGCGTGGACATTTCGAAAAGGCCGGGACAACTCCTAAAAAGTATATTAAGGAGTTTAGAAATTTCGTACCCGAAGACGCTGAGCTTGGAAAAGAGCTGAATATTGAAGATGTATTTAATATTGGAGACAACGTTGATGTTGTAGGCGTTTCTAAGGGGAAGGGATTTACCGGTGTTGTTAAACGCCATAATTTTAGTGGTGTTGGAGAAGCAACACACGGTCAGCATGACAGGCAACGTCACCCTGGTTCTATTGGTCAAGCATCTGATCCTGCTCGTGTATTTCCGGGCATAAAGATGGCTGGCCGGAGTGGAAATGAGCGTAATAAGATTAAGAATTTGACTGTTGCACGAATTTTCAGCGAGTCAAATTTGATGATGGTTACCGGCTCAATTCCTGGACCGAATGGACGTTTTGTAGAAATTTACAATAGACAGTAAGAGATAATTAGCAATGAAGCTTCCGATATTTACAACTGAAGGTAAGGATAGCGGAGACCAGATTGAGTTAATCGATTCTATTTTTGGGATCGAACCTAACGAAACTGCTATCTATGAAGATGTTCGCCGATATATGGCTAACCAACGCCAAGGAACATCGAATACAAAAGAACGCGGTCAGGTTCGTGGCGGTGGTCGTAAGGCTTATCGTCAGAAGGGAACTGGTCAGGCACGACGGGGTTCTATACGTTCTCCACTATTAAAAGGTGGTGGGACGGTATTTGGGCCAAGTCCGCGTGACTATTCTGTTAATCTCCCAAAGAAGACAAAGCGACTTGCTCGTAAGTCTGCTTGGTCTGCCAAGGCTGCTGATGAGGCAATAAAAGTTATTGATGAGATTTCAATAGATGAGCCAAAAACTCGAAAAGTAGCTGATGTTCTTAAAAACCTTGAAGTTGAAGGTCAGAAAGTACTGATCTTATCTGCAGAAACTGATAAGATTTTGTATAAGTCTGCTCGCAATATTCCAAATGTGCAGGTATTGGAAGCAAATAAACCGACAACATACCAGATTCTTAATGCTGATGTCATTTTGATACAGAAAGATGCTGTCGAAGTATTACAAGGATCTATTGAATCTGCAGAGGAGGTTGAAGCATGAAACGAGTATTACAAAAACCATTAATAACCGAAAAGCTTACTCGACTGCAAGAAGAAGGTAAGTATGCTTTTAAAGTTGATAAGCATGCTTCAAAAGCGGATATCAAACAAGCAGTTATAAATCGGTATCCGGATGTAAAGATCAAAAAGATCAATACGATGATCATGCCTTCTAAACCTAAAGGTCGATATACTCAGAGTGGATATATCGTTGGTCGAGAAAAAGTTTGGAAGAAAGCAATTGTAACTCTCAAAGAAGGCGAAATAGACTTCTTTAGTGAAATTTAGAATTAATTAGTTCAATGGCTACGAAGAAATCAAAACCATCAACACCCGGTTCCAGGCATAGAATTTCACCTGTGTTTGATGATGTCACAAGTAAGCCTACAGTAAAGAGCTTACTTAAAGGCAAAGGTCAAAGCGGTGGACGCAACAAGCAGGGTAGAATGACCTCACGCCATCGCGGTGGAGGCCACAAGCGTCGCTATCGTTATATCGATTTTTATCGCGACAAGCACGATATCCCTGCTAAAGTGCAAACAATAGAATACGATCCTAATCGATCGGCACGTATTGCACTGGTTGCTTATGCGGATGGTGAAAAGCGATATATTATTGCTCCGGATAAGTTAGGTGTTGGTGATACTGTTATTAGCGGAACAACCGATATTGAACCGGATGTAGGTAACGCAATGCCTATGAAGCATATGCCACCTGGAACATTTATCCATAATATTGAGATGCATCCTGGCCAAGGCGCTCAATTGTGCCGAAGTGCAGGTACTGTTGCCCAGTTGGTGGCAAAAACAGACCGTTATGTTACTGTCAAGTTACCATCAGGTGAGGTTCGCATGATATTAGGTAATTGTTTTGCAACGGTTGGTACGACAAGTAATACCGACCATTTCAATACCACGGTTGGTAAGGCCGGTCGTAATCGTTGGAAAGGCAAACGACCTCATACACGCGGTGTTGCTATGAACCCGATTGATCACCCAATGGGTGGTGGTGAAGGTAAAGCATCTGGTGGACATCCGCGTTCTCCGTGGGGACAGTCTTCTAAAGGATTGAAGACACGAAAACGTAAAAAGCTTTCGGATCGCTACATTGTTCGAAGTCGCAAAAAGTCTAAAAAGTAATTAGTTATGCCAAGATCGCTTAGAAAGGGACCTTACGTATATTACAAGCTGCAGCGTAAAGTCGATGCAATGAATGAGAGCGGCAAGAAAAATGTCATCAAAACATGGTCGCGTAGCTCTATGGTTACTCCAGACTTTGTTGGATTGACATTGGCCGTTCACAACGGGAAGCAGTTTATCCCCGTTTATGTTACAGAAGAAATGGTGGGTCACAAGTTGGGAGAATTTGCTCCTACAAGAACGTTTCGTGGCCACCCCGAGAAGTCTAAAACGAGAGAAGCACCCAGAAAACCAGGAATGTAAGATATTATGGCTGAAGAAAAGTTTGAAGCACGAGCTATACAAAAACATCTGCGTCGTTCGCCTCGCAAGGTCCGCTTAGTTGTTGACGCGGTACGAGGAGATCGTGTAGATAAAGTCCTGAAAAAACTTGAATTTACCAATAAGGGCGCTGCAGATGAAGTAGCAAAAGTTGTTAAGTCAGCAGCAGCTAATATACGTGATAAGTTTCAGGAAGCTCGACTTGATAACCAAGAGATTTACATCAAAGAAATTTTTGTAGATGAAGGTGCGACACTGAAACGCATACAGCCACGAGCGATGGGCCGTGCTAATCAGATACGCAAAAGAACAAGCCACATTACAGTAGTAGTGGGTAATAAAGAAGAATTAGTTAATCAATAAACGATAATACCTTGGGACAGAAATCACATCCAGTAGGTTTACGACTCGGTATCATTCGCGGTTGGGATTCCAATTGGTATTCCGAAGAGAATGAACCCGAAATATTGTATGAAGACACGAAACTGCGAGAGTACTTGCATACCCGTCTTCAAAATGGAGGGTTATCTCGAGTCATAATCGAACGTACACCAAAACGAATACTGCTTACACTTAAAACAAGCCGCCCTGGCGTTATTATTGGTAAAGGAGGCGAGCAAATTGAACTTCTTCGTGAAGAGCTGAAGAAAATTACCAGTAAAGAAGTTCAAATTAATGTAAGTGAAATCAAACGACCCGAAACGGATGCCAGTTTGGTTGCTCAAAATATTGCACAGCAGCTTGAGGCTCGGATTTCATTCCGACGTGCAATGAAAACGGCAATTTCATCTGCCATGCGTATGGGGGCCGAAGGAATTAAAATTCGTTGTGCCGGTCGATTGGGTGGGGCAGAAATGGCTCGAACCGAGCAGTATCGCGAAGGCCGAGTACCTTTGCACACGCTCCGCGCTGATATCGATTACTATAATACCACGGCGAATACTATTTATGGATCAATCGGTGTAACGGTTTGGATCTTTAAAGGTGAAGTGCTCGGTGATGTTGAGTTGACACCTGGAGATGCTCATACACAACAGAAGGATGATTCTCGAGGAGGACGACGCGGAGGGGGTAAACGCCGCTCTCGTCGACGCAGAAGAAATAAGAATTAACATTCTAAATTAGTAGATCATGTTAGAACCAAGAAATGTACGACGTCGCCGACAGCATCGTCGCAGCCTTAAAGGTACTGCGCAGCGTGGTCATACGCTTGCATATGGTGATTTTGGTTTGAAAGCCATGGAGGCAAAGTATATCACCTCTCGGCAAATTGAATCTTGCCGAATTGCAATTGCACGTCAGTTGCAGCGTGATGGCCAAACGTGGATTCGAATTTTCCCTGATATGCCCAAGACAGCACAACCTGCTGAAACACGAATGGGTAAGGGTAAGGGAGCTGTCGAAGAATATGTAGCAGTTGTTAAACCTGGTCGAATATTGTTTGAGATCGCGGGTGTTCCCGAAGATTTAGCATGGGAAGCAATGCGACGGGCAGATTACAAACTGCCTATTAAAACGAAATTTATTGTTCGTCGTGATTACGATGGAGATTAATCAATAAGATATTTGATATATCATGAAAGCACACGAACTACGAGAAAAATCAATTGCTGAATTAAAGGCTAGGTTGGAGGATGAAAAAGAGGCATTGCAAGATATGAAGTTTAATCGCGCAATTGCCGGCCAACTTGAAAATCCTGCTCGTGTTACAATGACACGGCGGGAAATTGCCCGAATTCACACGATTATTACTGAAAAAGAACAAGAAGAAAGTGCTGAATAATTAATACAATGGCACAAACTGAAAGAGTACAACGAAGAGAACGAAAAGGTCGCGTAGTTAGTAACAAGATGGATAAAACCATTACTGTTGCTGTTGATCGAAAGGTAAAACACGCGATCTATGGAAAATATATTACAAAGACGACTAAGTATATGGCTCATGATGAAAATGATGAGGCCAACGAAGGGGACTTGGTACAGATTATGTCTACCCGTCCGCTTTCGAAGCGTAAATCTTGGCGTCTTGTAGAAATAATTGAACGAGCAAAATAACCGGATATACTTAAGAATCTGCAATGGTACAAGCACAAACACAATTAAACGTTGCTGATAACAGCGGCGCTCGTCAACTCAAGTGCATTAAAGTTCTTGGGGACTCTAAGCGCCGATATGCAAGCATTGGTGATATTATTTCTTGCTCAGTAAAAACTGCAATCCCAGGAGGAAATGTTAAGAAGGGAGAAGTAGTAAATGCTGTTATAGTAAGAACGAATAAAGAAATTCGTCGCAATGATGGTAGCTACATTCGTTTTGATGAGAATGCAGCTGTAATCATCAACAAAGAAAGCGAACCGGTGGGAACACGTATTTTCGGACCGGTTGCTCGCGAATTACGTGAGAAGAATTATATGCGTATTGTGTCACTTGCTCCAGAAGTGCTATAAAAAGAAACTTTATTATGCCACGTACTACAAACAAGCGAAAAAAATTACACGTTAAAAAAGGCGATGAGGTTAGAGTCATTGCCGGTAACGACAAAGGAAAAGAAGGCCGAATTTTGGCAGTTTTTCCTGAAAAGGAACGAGTTTTAGTTGAAGGCGTTAACTTTAGGGTTCATCACGACCAGCCCACACAGGAGAATCCTCAGGGAGGTCGTATTGAGCGAGAAGTATCGATACATATTTCAAATGTAATGATTCTAGATCCTTCAACGGGAGAACCTACACGAATAGGCCGCAAGCGTATTGAGGAAGATGGCGGTGGACGTTGGGTTCGTTATGCGAAGAAAAGTGGCGAGATCATTGATAAATAAGAAGTAATTACAGAATGTCAGAAGCAAGACTTTACACAGAGTATAAAGAAGAAATTATTTCGAATCTCAAGGAACAGTTTGAGTATGCCAATGTTATGGCTGTTCCGAAACTCGAAAAGATTGTTATTAATTGTGGGGTTGGCGAAGCAGTTGAAAATGAAAAGGTATTAGATACTGTTGTTGGTAACCTCGCGAAGATAACGGGTCAAAAGCCGGTTACTACAAAGGCAAAGAAATCTATTTCGAACTTTAAGACTCGAAATGGAATGCCTATTGGTACCAAGGTTACGCTCCGAAAAAAGAAGATGTATGAATTTTTGGATCGTTTGATTAACCTTGCATTACCACGGACCCGTGACTTTCAGGGAGTGCCCGATAAAAGCTTTGATGGACGAGGCAATTATACCCTGGGTGTTAAGGAGCATACCATTTTTCCTGAAATAAATACCGAAGAAGTTGACAATATCCATGGAATGGATATTACATTTGTGACTTCTGCAGAGACTGATGAGGAAGCATATGCTCTGCTCAAGGAATTTGGAATGCCGTTTCAGAAACGAAATTAAATAACACAAGCATAATTTATTATGGCTAAGAAAGCTTGGATAGCACGTAACGAGAAAAGAAAACGAACGGTAAAAAAATATGCCGAAAAGCGGAAAAAGCTGAAAGAAGAAGGCAAGTGGGTTGAGTTGCAAAAACTTCCACGTGATGCAAGTCCAACGCGGGTTAACAACCGTTGTAATTTAACAGGACGTTGCCGCGGCTATATTCGTAAGTATGGTATTTCGCGTATTAAATTTCGTGAACTTGCACTCGACGGAAAGATTCCGGGAGTACGAAAAGCAAGCTGGTAATCATTTAACGAAGAACTTTTATGTTTGATCCAATTTCAGATTATTTAACAAGAATACGTAACGCTCAACAAGCGGGGCATCGCAGAGTTGATATTCCCGCATCTAAGTTGAAGCGTGCAATGACCAAGATCCTTTTGGACAAAGGTTATATCAATAAGTTTATCAATATTGATGATGGTAAACAGGGGATGCTTCGCCTGTTCCTTAAATATGATGCGTATGGTCAGCCTGTTATCAAGAAAATGAAGCGACGGTCTAAACCTGGTCTTCGTGAGTATTGTGGGTCCGATAATATTCCTCGTGCTCTTAATGGCTTGGGTATTGTAATACTCTCGACCTCGCGTGGGGTAATGACTGATAAAGAAGCCCGCAAGGTTAAAGTGGGTGGCGAAGTATTGTGCACTGTTTATTAAAACTAAGGAAATAGAATTATGTCTCGTATCGGAAATCAACCGATTGAATTAAAAGAAGATGTTGAGTTTAGCATTGATGGGGATAATGTTATCACCCTGAAAGGTGAAAAGGGGAGTGATACTCTCCAGATTGATCCCAGTATCAATGTTGAGAAAAAAGACGGTGAGCTAATTGTCAATAGAACCGGAGAACAAAAGATTGATCGTTCTCTGCATGGTCTTTATCGTTCGCTGATCAATAATATGATGGTGGGCGTTTCGGAAGGCTATAAGAAAGAACTTGAAATTATTGGCGTTGGTTACCGTGCATCTCTAAGTAATGGAGTTCTTGAAATGCAATTAGGGTTTTCACACCCCATCTACTTTGTAGCACCAGATGGTGTTGATCTCGAAGTAGATACAAAATCGCGCAAGAACCCCATGGTGATTGTATCTGGAATTAACAAAGAATTAGTTGGCCAGGTTGCTGCAAAAATACGCTCATTACGTCCGCCAGAGCCTTATAAAGGTAAAGGTATTCGTTATGTTGACGAATGGGTTCGTAGAAAAGCTGGTAAATCTGCTGCTAAAGCTTAATAGGAATTATTTACGATGGATAAGAATATCAAAAAAACATTACGTCGCGATAGGATACGTCGCCGTATTCGTTCAACGATAAAAGGTACGGCAGAACGACCGAGGTTGTGTGTATATAAAAGCAATAAAAATATCTACGCACAGCTTGTTAATGATCGTTTGGGACATACTTTAGCTGCGGTTTCTACCGAATCTGAAGGTGTTGCTGACGAAGTGCAAGATATGAGCAAGAAGGAAGCTGCTGAAGTTGTTGGAAAACAATTAGCGGAACTTGCTAAAGATCAAGGACTTGAAAAAGCTGTATTCGATCGAAGTGGTTATAAATACCACGGCGTTGTTAAAGCCCTTGCAGAGGGTGCTCGCGAAGGAGGTTTAGACTTTTAAATAGATAAATTATGCCAAAAGTAAGAAGAAGACATAACATAACTCCTACAAATCTTAATCTGGAAGAGAAACTGGTTCACATCAACCGTGTATCTAAGGTTGTAAAAGGTGGACGCCGTTTTAGCTTTAATGCTATTGTGGTTGTTGGTAATAAAGATGGTGTTGTAGGACACGGTCTTGGGAAAGCCAACGAAGTTTCTGATGCTATCCAGAAAGGATTTGACAATGCTAAGAAGAACTTGATTCGTGTTCCTATGACAAAAACCGGTAGTATTTATCATACTATTACAGGTAAGGAGGGCGCAGGTGAAGTATTGTTACGTCCAGCATCCGAAGGTACCGGTGTAATTGCAGGCGGCCCAGTAAAGGCTTTGCTTGATATTGCAGGATTACAAAATATCCTTACCAAGTCAGTAGGATCTTCCAATCCTCATAATATGGTTAAGGCAACATACAATGGGTTGAAGAATTTGACGGATCCATTTGAAGTTGCTGAACGAAGAGGAGTTTCTCTGAATAAAGTTTTTGAAGGCTAACAGATTTTAGGAATTTAATTGAGGCAGTAAAATGGATTTAAGTAATTTAAACGCTCCCGAACCAAATAAGAAAAAGGCTAAACGTATTGGTCGTGGACAAGGTTCGGGCCGAGGTGGACATACTGTTGGTAAAGGACATAATGGACAAAAAGCTCGGAGTGGCTATAAAGAAAAATTTTGGTTCGAAGGTGGCCAAATGCCATTACAGCGAAAAGTTCCAAAGTGGGGATTCAATAACTATTTTCGTAAGGAATACATCGCTGTAAACACTGGCACTATTCAGTTATTTATCGAGCATGATAAACTCGGAGAAACTATTACGCTTGATGATCTCCGTAATGCTGGATTAGCTGGAAAGAATGACTTAATAAAATTGCTTGGCGATGGAGAAATTGAAGCTTCAATAGATATTGAAGTTCACAACGTTAGTGAATCGGCCAAGCAAAAAGTTGAAGATGCCGGTGGAAGTATTACACTTGTAAAAAATAGTCAATAATAAATTACAGAGCCGCCTTCTAAATGAGTTTAGTCGAAAACTTTCGCAACATATTTAAGATTGAAGAGCTGAAAAATCGCATCTTCTATGTCATCGGTATCTTGATGGTTTATCGTATAGGAAGTTTCGTAACGCTTCCTGGCGTTGATGCTGCTCAATTAACGCAACAAGCCGGAGACGCGTCAAGTCTTCTTGGTCTTTTTGATATGTTTGTAGGTGGGGCATTTTCTCGTGCCGGTGTATTTGCACTGGGCATTATGCCCTACATTACTGCTGCAATTATTATCCAGTTGATGGGGGCCGTTGTACCATATTTTCAAAAATTACAGCGCGAAGGTGAAGAAGGGCGGCGTAAAATAAATAGACTAACGCGATATGGTACCGTAGGAATTACGCTAATACAATCTATTGGTTTTTCCATCAATCTGATGGCAACATCGCCTAATGCAATTGTAGTGAGTAATTTTACGTTTGTATTAACTTCGATGATTATCCTTACTGCAGGTACCACTTTTGTAATGTGGTTGGGTGAGCGAATTTCTGATCGAGGTATTGGTAATGGTATTTCCATAATTATTATGATTGGTATTATTGCCCGATTACCGGCAAGTCTTATTAACGAGGTTACGACAAAAGGAAATATGATCATTGTGATCGCAGAGATCGCAGCGCTAATTCTTGTAATTGCTGCTTGTGTGCTACTTACACAGGGAGTTCGAAAAGTTCCCGTACAGTATGCCAAACGAGTAGTCGGTCGTAAGGTTTATGGAGGTACGACACAATATTTACCTCTTAAATTAAATGCTGCAGGAGTGATGCCGATTATTTTTGCGCAGTCGATTATGTTTATTCCAAGCACGATTGGAACGTTTTTTCCAAATAATGAAACGGTACAGTTTTTAACTGCTTGGTCGAGTGATTTTACAGGCATTACCTATTCCATTATCTTTGGAATCATTGTTGTGTTCTTTACATACTTCTATACGGCCATTACAGTTAATCCACGTGAAATGGCGGATACAATGAAACGTCAAGGTGGATTTATACCAGGTGTTCGGCCCGGTAACCAAACGGTTGAGTTTATTGATAATATTTTGACGAAGGTTACATTGCCGGGCTCCATATTTTTGGCAATTATCGCCATTATGCCCGCAATTGTTGCTCGAATGGGAGTAACTCCGGGTTTTGCACTGTTCTATGGAGGAACAAGTTTGTTAATTATTGTTGGGGTTGCATTAGATACACTTCAACAAATTGAGAGTCATCTTATGATGCGTCACTATGACGGCTTTATGAAGACTGGAAAGATGAAGGGGCGTCGTAGAGCGTAATGATTTTTTTGAAGAGCGAATCTGAAATTGAGAAAATGCGCGAAAGTGCGCAGATCGTTTCTCATACGCTTGCTGAAGTTGCCAAACATATTGAACCTGGTGTAACCACAGCAAAGTTAGACAGAATCGCGGAGGATTTTATTAAAAAGAATGATGGACGTCCTGCTTTTAAAGGATATGGTCCAAAAGGAAATGAATTTCCGGGTACGCTTTGTATCTCTATAAATGAAGAGGTTGTACACGGAATCCCCAGTGATAAACGAGAATTGAAAGAAGGTGATATTGTCTCGATTGACTGTGGGGTTGAAAAGAATGGATATTTTGGTGATCACGCATATACATTTGCTGTTGGGGAATGTGAAGACGAAAAAATTCGTTTATTGCGTGCTACGTTAGAATCACTTTATAAAGGAATTGAAAAGGCTGTACACGGAAACAGAATTGGAGATATTTCTGAAGCTGTTCAGTCACATTGTGAAGATGAAGGATTTGGAGTTGTCCGAGACTTAGTTGGACATGGACTTGGTAAATCACTCCATGAAGATCCTTCAGTACCAAATTTTGGTAAAGCCGGCAGAGGGGAGCGTCTCCGAACCGGTATGACACTGGCCATCGAACCAATGATTGCTTTTGGCTCTTGGCAGGTGGAAACATTAGATGACGGCTGGACCGTCGTAACAGCGGATAAACAAGTATCTGCCCATTATGAGCACGATATTGTTGTTCGCGAAGGAAAGGCTGAAATTCTAAGTACTTTTGATTATATTCGAGAGATCACGAAAAGTCGAATAAACGCAGATATTTAACAATGGCTAAAGAAGAGCCAATTAAGCAGGATGGCGAAATTATAGAGGCATTACCAAATGCACAATTTCGTGTAGAGCTTGATAATGGGCATGAAATTTTGGCCCACGTATCAGGTAAAATGAGAATGTACTATATTAAGATTCTTCCCGGCGACCGAGTCGCTGTGGAAATGTCTCCTTACGATTTAACGAAGGGACGTATTACGTATCGTTACAAATAAATTCTAATTAAAAGAGTTTAGTATTATGAAGACTCGATCTTCAGTAAAAAAACGAAGTTCAGACGACAAGATCGTACGACGAAATGGTCGTGTATATGTAATTAATAAAAAGAATCCTCGTCACAAACAACGACAAGGATAATTAACTGAGATTGTTTTATGGCTAGAATTGCTGGAATAGACTTACCAAAAAATAAGCGCGGTGAAATTGGTCTAACCTATATCTATGGTATTGGCCGGTCTACAGCTCAAGATATTCTTGATGAGCTTGAAATTGATCGGAGTACCAAAGTTATGGATTGGACTGATGAAGAGGTTTCAAAGCTCCGTCAAAAGATTGACAATGAGTACAAAGTTGAAGGAGCATTACGTAGTGAAGTAAATGCTAATATACGACGGTTAATTGAGATCGGCTCTTACAGAGGTAATCGGCATCGTAAAGGATTGCCAGTAAGAGGACAGCGAACTCAAACAAATGCACGTACCCGAAAAGGTAAACGTCGTACCGTTGCAGGTAAGAAAACAGCTCCTCGAAAATAATTAAACGAGATAATTAAATGGCAAAGCGACAACGAAAATCTGCAAAAAAGAAACGAAGAAAGCAGCTTTCAGATCCTAATGGAATGGCTTTTATCAAGGCAACCTTTAATAATGTCTTGGTAACAGTGACTGATGCTGATGGGAATGCATTATCGTGGTCATCAGCAGGTAAAGAAGGATTTAAGGGATCTCGGAAAAATACTCCATATGCTGCACAATTGAGTGCAGAGACAGCAGCAACAGCTGCTTATGAAATGGGGTTGCGACGAGTTGAAGTATTTGTAAAAGGTCCTGGATCAGGACGAGAAGCTGCAGTTCGTGCTTTAGCTTCCAGTGGATTGGAAGTTACTGCTATCAAGGATCGTACACCGATCCCGCATAATGGTTGCAGACCACCTAAACGACGAAGAGTTTAACGAAGTAAATATTTAGTTAATCATGGCAAGATACAGAGGCCCAAAACAGAAGAAAGCAAGACGGTTTCGAGAACCAATTTTTGGTCCCAGCAAAGCGCTGGAACGTAAGCCGTATGGACCCGGACAGCATGGTCGGTCCCGATATTCGAGAAAATCTGAATATGCTATTCAGCTTGAGGAGAAGCAAAAGGCTAAGTACACCTATGGTTTGCTTGAAAAGCAGTTTTCAAACCTGTTTGATAAAGCAAATGCCAAAGATGGTGTAACAGGTGAGATTCTTTTGCAACTACTTGAGAGTCGTCTTGATAATACCGTATATCGTTTAGGTTTCGGAAGAACTCGACGTCAGGCTCGGCAGTTAGTAAGTCATAAACATATAGTTGTAAACGGTGAGGTTGTTAACATTCCATCATATCAACTTAAGCCTGGTGATGTTGTAAGTGTACGACCAAAGTCTAAAACGTTAGAAGTGATAAATGAGTCGTTACAACACGCTCCTTCCAGCAAGTACAAATGGTTGGAGATTGATAAAAAAGATATGCAGGGTAAGTTTTTGAATATTCCTGAGATGGATGAAATCCCTGAAAATATCAATGTACAGCTTATTGTTGAGCTCTACTCTAAGTAATTTAAATTAATTTATTTTTAAAGCTGATAGATATGAGTAATTATAGTATACAAATGCCTGAACCTCTTGACGTAGAAGAAGCTACGGATACTTTTGGTACTTTTATTTTGCAACCTCTGGAGAGGGGGTTCGGAGTTACTATTGGTAACTCATTTCGTCGAATACTTCTTTCTTCATTACCGGGTATTGCTATTAATGCGGTTAAAATTAATGGTGTTGAACACGAATATTCGAGTATAGAAGGGGTTAAGGAAGATGTTTATGAAATTATTCTTAACTTGAAAGAAGTACGTTTTAAACAGATAGAACAGAGTAGTGGTATTATCCATGTTTCAAAGTCTGGTGAAGGTTACTTAACGGCCGAAGATATTTCTGAAGCAACAGCAGATTACGAGGTGTTGAATCCTGAGTTGAAAGTTGCTACAATGGCCGAAGATGCTGACATTGAAATGGAATTGCATGTAGGTAGAGGGCGTGGATATGTTCCTGCTGAAGATCAGGATGTAGATACAGACGAAGATGTGAGTTTAATCCCCATTGATGCTATCTATACACCAATCAAGCAAGTGCAGTTTGATGTTGATAATGTTCGAGTAGGGCAGCGCACTGACTATGAAAAATTGGTTATGGATATTACCACTGATGGCTCAATTAATTCCAAAGAAGCGTTGACCATTGCCGGAAAAATTCTCAAAGAACATATCGAGAAGTTTATTACGGAAGAAATTGATGAGCCCTTTACTCAAGAAGAGGAAGAGGTTGATGCTGAAAAACAACGTATCACTAACTTGTTAAAAACAAGTATTGAGGATCTGAATTTAAGCGTTCGTTCTTATAACTGCTTGAAGTCTGCAAACATCAATACTATTGGAGAGTTAGTGGCAAGAGATGAACAAGATTTGTTGAAGTTCCGAAACTTTGGAAAAAAATCCTTGGCTGAATTGGTAGAAGTTATTGAAGGCAAGGATTTACATTTCGGAATGGATGTATCGAAGTATTTAGATAAATAATTTAAGGTTTTATAAGTAATGCGTCATTTAAACAAAGGTAGAAAGCTCGGTAGAACTCCATCGCACCGTAAGGCAACATTAGGTGCGCTTTCAGTAGCACTAATAAAAAAGCATCGGATAGTAACTACAGAGCCTAAGGCTAAGGAGCTTAGGACATTTGTTGAGCCTTTAATAACTAAGGCGAAAGAAGATACGACACATAATCGTCAACAGGTGTTTGCTAAGCTTAAAGATAAGGCTGCCGTTTCACAATTATTTGATGAGGTTGCTGAAAAAGCGATGGATAGACCAGGTGGATATACCAGGGTGATTAAACTGGGTAATCGATCTGGAGATAACGCTAAAATGGCTGTTATTGAACTGGTTGATTATAACGATATTCAACCGGCGGATAGCAAAAAGAAAAAGCGTACTCGTAGAGCAGGAAAATCTAAGACAAGCACTTCTCCTGCTAATTCTGATGCTAATGCATCTAACGAAGAGGAATAGTTTTTGGCACTTCAACGTGTAAAAAAACTCCTTGAAAATAATCCATTTTTTATTTGGATTTAAGGAGCTAAGTCCTTATCATTGGAACGCCCTGAAACAAGGGCACGCGAGCTTGGAAACAGCTCGCAGAGTGCTTAAAAAAAGCACATTGTTTCGTTCTTTGACAGACTGAGAACATACAGACGATCGCACGTCGAGCCCTTGTCAGCTCCGGTTTTGCCGGAGTCGATGAGAGTCAATTGAAGAAGTACAGTGATTGATCCGAGTCCAGAGACTCAAAC
>NZ_JBCFYD010000003.1 GCF_038594945.1 Fodinibius sp. Rm-B-1B1-1 | reverse complement strand
AGCGCCGATGGTACTTCCCTTTGGGAGGAAGCGTAGGTCCCCGCCCGCTCTTTTTTTTATTTATATGTTCGACAAGCAACTGATACGAAAGAAGGTGATCCATACCACGGGTCACCTTTTTTTGTTTGTGCCTACTTTCACAGATCTAATTGATATAGTAAATAATTTTGTAGTGGTCCCATCTGTTCATTTTCCATGAAAACTTGTATCACTTGAATGTTATTGTCATAATAGGAGTAGTACTTACAAAACTGAATAATTTGTTAAATGACGTTGGTTTTAGCTCCTATCAAGAAAATAATTTCCTTTGCATACCACTCTATTGGCATAATTATTTTCTTGATATTTAGTTTACCTGCCATTCATTCTACTGTTGGAATGGTTTGTTTTGCAACTCCACAGCCAGAAAATATTGGACTCTCTTTTATCAAAAGTGATTATATATTAGACCAATGGACAGTCAAAGATGGACTTCCCGTAAATACAACAACAAAAATTGTTAAAGGTGAAGAGGGATATCTTTGGATTGGTACTACTGATGGACTAGTACGTTTTGATGGAGTAGATTTTAAAGTTTTTAAAACAGTAGAATACCCTTCAATGACAAGTAATCGGATAGTAGATTTAAAGAAGACTTATGATGGAACGATTTGGTTAGGTACAGATAAAGGGGAATTGATTAAGTTTACTGGTAGTGAATTTGAAAGGGTCAGTTCTAAAGATGGTCTTAATGGTGATCAGTATTCATCCTTGTATATTGATCCGAGTGGAAGAATGTGGGTAGGAACTAAAAAGGGAATTAGTGTTTATAAAGACGGAAATATGTCTCCGTTTTATCCACAAAAAATAAGAGGACATATTCTTCGAATTTACAAGGGTTTTGAAAATGATATATGGTACGTAGATAAAAAAAACAAAAGTGTAAATTTGTTTGATGGAAATAAGTCTACATTGGTATATAGGAAAAAACAGCACACTGGTATTATTCCTTTCTTGACCTTAAATACTGGGAATTTATTATTTGCTGCTGATAAAAGTATTTATAGATTTTCCAATTATAATCTGACAAAATTAAATTTCCCTGATTACAAAATTACTGATCTATTTCAAAGGGATGATGGAACCATAGTTGCAGCTACAAGAGATAATGGACTCTATGAGTTGAAGAATGGTGATTGGATACATACAAATGAGGGAATAGGTTGGAGAATGGGGGGCGAAGTACTCAAGAGACATGCGGGAAGTATGATGTACATAACCCGTAATCGTGTGTACAAAGATAATTCGCTACTGGTAAAGTTTAAGAGCCGTATTACAGGATATTATTTTGATAGGGAAAATAATTTGTGGTTCACAACAAATCGATCTGGTTTTTATAGATTAAAATCTAATCCATTTACCATTTATGGGTTAAAAGAAGGTATTCCAACATCAAATATAAATTCAATTGCCCAAGTTACGGATGGTTCTATTTGGATTGGTACATTTGGTGCAGGTCCTGTAAGATTAAAGAACAACAAAATTATAACGTCTTTTGATTTTCAGTCGCTTAATCCAGGTGATACCCCGCAAAAAAAGTATGTACTGTCAATGCTCCAACGAGAGAATGGAATACTCTTAGTATCAATATTAAATCATGGGATTTATCAATTTGATGAGGAGAAAAAACTATTTAGTCAGGTAAATGTACCATTTTTAAAAGATAGGGAAGAAAACGGATTAAATGTTACTGCACTTTTTGAAGATAGCAAAAACAGGCTGTGGGTAGGAACTACTGAGGATGGTCTCTGGATGAAAAAAGATGAAGTTTGGAACCAAGTAAATATCAATGATGGGATTAACTATCCTGTAAGGTACATTACAGAAGCTCCGGATGGTTCGTTGTGGATGGGGACAAATGGTGAGGGAATTATTCATTATGATAAAGGTAATATTGATGTCTACGATAAAGATGATGGACTGTCAAGTAATCTTATACGCAGTATTTATATAGATACTAAAGAAAGTCCATCTAACTATACCCTTTATTTTGGTTCAGAAGATTTGGGGTTAAATCGCCTTACTATAAAAAAGGGCATTCCCCAATGGCAGAATAATACAATATTTGCAAAAGATAATGGGCTATATAGCAATGGAATTCACCAGATAATAGAAGATGGGCAAGAACGATTATGGATGAGCAGCAATCAGGGAATTTTCTATGTGTTAAAGTCAGAGCTAGATAAATATAGCAAGGGAGAGTTATTGAAAATAAATTCAGTGGGATATAATGAAACGGATGGGCTAAGAAGTCGGGAATTTAATGGTGGGGTTCAACAGTCGGGTATAAAAGCCCAAGATGGGAGCTTATGGTTTTCAAGTCAAGGAGGTGTAGTTACATTTGATCCATCTTCTTTTCCTCGTGACTCATTTTTCCCACGGGCTATTATTAAAGGGGTTATATCTGAAGATGAAAGTATTAGGATTGAAAATGATTCATTAACGTTAAATGCCAATCAACGAAATTTTGAAATTGATTTTACAGGATTCAGTTACCGGGATCCTGAATCTATTCGCTTTAAGTATCGTCTGAAAGGATTTGACAATGACTGGACTATAGGTACAAACCGAACGGCTTATTATACGAATATTCCCCCCGGTGATTACACCTTTGAAGTTATAGCATCCACAAATAATAAGAACTGGAGTCAAAATCCGGCCAGTCTTGCGATAACGGTATTCCCTTATTTTTATGAGACTACTATTTTCTATGTTATTGTTGCAATCGTATTGTTTATTGGATTGGCAGGCTTGATACAATTGCGCACCTATCGTTTGAAACAACGGGAGAATAAGTTAGAGCAGGCTGTTCGGAAGCGCTCTCAACAATTAATGAAAGAAAAAATTAAGACGGAGAAACAGGCGCAGGAGTTACGGCGTCTTAATGAGCGGAAAAATCAGTTTTTTACTAATATAACCCATGAATTGCGAACGCCCCTTACGATGCTTATTGGGCCACTAAAAATCCTTCATGAAAATGAAGATATCCAGATGCAGGCCGTTCGTGATCAGCTGGAGCCAATGATTCGAAATGGAGAACGTTTACAGCGTTTGATCGATCAGTTGCTAGAGCTTTCGCGTATTGAAGCCGGTATGGTAGAGCTGCAGGCATCCCGCCAATCGGTTACAAGTTTTGTAGATGAATTAGTACTTGAATTTTCACCTATGGCGGAAGTCAAAAATATTTGTCTTACCACAGATCTACCTGATAGGGACTGTATGGTCTACTTCGATAATCAGAAAATACAGAAAGCACTCAGCAACTTGTTATCCAATGCACTCAAATTTACTCCTCAGAATGGCCGGGTTTCGGTTAAGGTGGTTGAAAATAATACTGAGGTTACGATAAAAGTTTCTGATACGGGCATCGGAATTGACGAAGAAGAGCTGAATCATGTTTTTGACCGCTTTTACCAGGTAGATAGCACCTCAACACGAAAGAATGAGGGCACCGGTGTGGGACTTGCCTTTGCGAAAGAATTGGTTCACCTGCATAAGGGTACCCTTACTGTGGAGAGCACGCTTGGGGAAGGGAGTACATTCTCATTAAGCTTACTAAAAGGCAAAACGCATCTAAGAGAGGAGCAGATCACCGAAGATGTAGAAGCAATTCCAGATGAAATAGGTGCTCCGGCCGTATTTAATGTACGGCAAACAGCTGATAACGGCGAGCGCAAGACTACGGCTGAGGAAGATAAAACCACCTTGTTGGTAATTGATGACAACCCAGATATTCGGGACTATATCCGAACGATTATGGTGCCTGATTATACTATTTTAGAAGCTTCTGACGGCAAACAGGGGCTTGCAGCAGTTCGCAAGCAATTGCCCGATTTGGTGATCTGTGATGTGATGATGCCCGAGATGGATGGTTTTGAGTTAAGCAGGGCACTCAAAGAAGATCCAATGACCAAAGGAATCCCTCTGATATTTGTTACTGCCATGGCTGACAAGCAAGGTGAATTGAAGGGACTTAAGGCAGGGGCCGATTCCTATATAACCAAACCATTTGATGCGGATGTATTGCGCGCCCGTATTGGGAATCTCCTGGAACAGCGAAGCCGTTTACAACAGGTTTTTACCGATGAAGAATTTACTGTTTCGACTGCCAGCGAGCCTTCCCCATTTGAGCAGCAGGTTAGAGAGGTGATAGAAACACACTTGACTGACAGTGATTTCACCGTATTACAACTTGCAGAGGAAATGGCAGTGGACCGTTCTCATCTCAGCCGAAAGCTAAAGGCAGAGGCCGGAGTAACACCGGCCAAACTAATTCGTGATCTACGGCTTGAGCGTGCAACTGTATTACTTCGTAAAGGGGAAGATAACATATCTGAGATTGCATATAGCATAGGATTTAATAGCCTTTCTTATTTTAGCCGTCGCTTTAAAGAAAAATATGACGTTACGCCCTCAGCCTACCTTGATAAAGTAATGTAATCACATTTGAGAGGTTCTTATCTGTATTTTAAAGTGTCTTTCCAGTCGTTAAAGGCAGTAATCACATTTGTACAAACATTCGCAACATCTGTGCAAGCAGGATAGGGGTATAACGGTTAGGTTTAGTTCGGAATCATAAAGGCAATCATAACTCCTAATGTAATTAACAATGAAAAAGACTTATATACTTATTTTCGGTTTATTGCTCGTAACACTATTGACAAGTTGTGATCAAGGGGCATCCCCGGAGGCTTTGCCGGAAGCGGCCAATGAGAAACTGGCTTTTGCTGTGGCAGCGGCGATGGGGAACCCTGATGTTCGCGAAAGTGTACACAGTGCAATGGATGCCTCTCCATATCATGAACATAAACTGGTGTTTGGTGAGTTTTTAAATCAACCGGAAGGGGCCGCACTAAAAAAAGCGATAGCCCAAAAGCTTGGTGGTGAAGATGTCCTCAACGGGTTACTGGATGAGTTGCCGAGCATGGATTTTTACCTTCCCTACGAAACGCACCGTGAGACCTGGGAGCATGCAAAGGATAATTTATTTGTCACCTGTGTGCTCACCCCTAATGCGGAGGTGGCCACGTCTTATCACCCGAATGGGAGCACCGAAACCTTCACATCCAGGGAGGCAATCGAAGAAGCCAAGATAGCAGCGATGTTCAGCCTACACCCCGAAGAGCCAAAAGTTCACAGAAATAGCTCAAACTCCCGGGAAATGGGTTATTCGGTTTTGGGAAGTGCGAACAGTGGAATTACTCAGGATAATGAAGCAACATACGTTACTAAAATTGTGAATTATACTGCTGACGGAGTTTTTGGCGGAAACTGTGAATTTTATTTTATGGCCCGCCGATTAGATGAAAGCCATGCAACAGAATCAAGTCAAGTGAGTGTTGAATCGGCATTGATTGCTAAGATAAAAAATTCAGACAGCGCCCCGACAAAGAAAACGGATTTATTTATATATAACGGACCAGTATCAGGGGCGAATAAATTGAAAGTACGCGTCAAGGAAGCTGACGGTGGTGGAACTGGTGGAGATGACGACTACGGCTTTTTTATAGCAGATGGCCCGGACGATTATGATACAAGTAAAAATCAGGGTAGGAGTTTTCCCAAAGCAACAATTACAGTGGACAATCAGTAATTGACATAGAGCTCCTTAACGAGAGGAAGTATAAGTAATATTGCCTCTTTTTGGCTAAGAGTGGTTGAGATCCCTGGAAAACTGACAGAATGAAATACCGGGAGAAACTAACGGATTAAGAGTACACCTGCTCGGAAAACCGAAGGGAATATTGCTGAAATCGACTATCCCTTGGATTTAACAGCCCCTCTTATTCCAGCTGTCGCTAAAAGAAAATAAGATATTTCTTCATTGGCCACCTGGAGAAGATAACGTAGAAGTTTGGAGCTATTTCCATCTAAAAACCCTTTTAAGAGTCTTTTAAGGGTAGTAATCACATTTGTACAAACATTCGCAACATCTGTGCAATCATTGATAAACAATTTCTGATAGGTTACCAGCGAAACCAATCACGAACGATATCAGCACCTTGTTTATTGCCAGCTGATCTTATGCAAAATAAATTCTATCAACATGAAAATTTTAGGTACAACTATCACAAAATTATTCTTTATAGCAATCAGTCTTTCGATGGTTTTAATTATGGGATGTGACAAAGACAACAGCCCAGGTCACTTACCTGAAAAGTCTAATGAAAGGTTAGCTTTTGCAGTGGCATCAGCACTGGACGATGCAAATGTACGCGAGAGTGTCCACGCCGCCATGGATGGGTCTCCGTACCGGGAGCATAAGTTGGTGTTTGACCAGTTTTTGCAAGATTCTGCTGGCAGCAAGTTTCGCAAAGCATTAGCTGAAGAGTTGGGTGGAGAGAATAAACTCAATGAACTACTCTCGGAGTTGCCCAACTTGGATTTTTACCTCCCTTATGAGACCCACCGTGAGACTTGGGAGCATGCCAACGGTAATTTGCTGGTTGTTTGTATTACGGATGTGGATACCACAGAAGCTGCGGCCTACCACCCGGATGGAAGCAGAAAAGTGCTAAGTTCCAGCGAGCAAATCAAAGAAGCAGAGATAGCGGCTATGTTTACCCTGCATCCTGCAGAAAAGAAGACACATCGGAGTGGTGGTAAAGTTGCTGCCGGAAATGCCCAAATGCAGTCCAAATCTTGGAAAACACGGGTTAATAAATTGTGGAACCGAACGACTGATGGTCCCTTTGGAGGACGATGTGAAATCTACTTTCGTACAAAGAATCCGGAAGGTGAAGCTCATCGTTCAAAAACAATTAGCATTCAAACGGGGTCAAATGAAAAATTTGGGGCCGCAGTCAAAGATGTATCCCCTGCCGTATGGCTTCACCCAGATGCAGCAACCGATACACATCCATTGGAAGTAACTGTGATGGAAGATGATGGTGGTTTTTTCCACGGCGGCGATGATGATAATTACGGTAGTTTTAAGGTTGTGATGGAAGGGAAGTATGAGTCTGATGTAGTGATTTATAAATATCCCAAGACAGAGCAATATATAACGGTTAAGTAGGCAATCTAAATGATGCGAGTAATATTGAACCCTATACAATTAATTTTGAGGTACATTCTTATGAGATTCGAAACCTTATATAGTCTAAACAGTTATCTGATTCTGGCAATAGGCTTGCTGTTGATAACAGCGTGTAATCAGGGAGCTGAACCCGAGCCTCTGCCTGAGGAACCCAACGAGCGCTTGGCATATGCCCTGGCGGCAGCTTTGGATAACCCCGAGGTGCGTCAGAGCGTACATACAGCGATGGATGCTTCGCCCTACCACGAGCACAAGTTAGTATTTGGTGAATACTTACAACAGCCCGAGGGGCAGGAATTACGAAAAATGTTGGTGCATAAGCTGGGAGGTAAAGATGAGCTGGACGCACTGCTGTCTCAGCTGCCAGCACTGGATTTCTATTTGCCTTATGAGACGCATCGCGAAACCTGGGAGCATGCCGAGGATAACCTGATGGCGATATGCGTGCTGAATGTCCATGAGAAACAGGCCACGGCTTACCATCCTGATGGAAGCAGTCGTACGCTTAATTCAAAAGAGCAGATCCACCAAGCCGAGGTGTCCGCTATGTTTACGCTGCACCCTGCCGAGCCTAAAATACAGCGTTCAGCCAACAGGGTTAAAACTAATACAGAAATGTCAACAAACCGATGGCTAACACGCGTTAAAAAGATCTGGAATTGGACTGATGACGGGCTCTTTGGCGGGGACTGCGAAATCTATTTTATGACCAGCAGTACTAAATCAGAAAAAGAGTACCAGTCCAAAATAATGCATGTTCCTTCAAATCCGTTTGGCTCAGACACTCCCAAGGTTAAAGAGTTGTCAACTGAGGTTTGGATACATCCCGATGCTGCTGTCAAATCAGAGGAGTGGTTAAATGTGCATGTATTGGAATCCGATGGTCCGGAACAGTTTGGTGATGACAGTGAGGGCTTTTTTACCGTTAAAGAGGAAGGCGTTTATGCTACTGGCAAACGAGACAGTGATTCTAACCTAAGTAACCCAACAGTAAAAGCTAAAATTGTCGTCAGAAATTGATTAAAAACTGAACTTATTTAAAACGAAATTCTTTGAATGATGAAAAATGTTATTTCCATTGATGCAATTTATTTGTCAAAAGTCATGGTCTGTCTGGTTATAGTAGTGACCGTTTTGGGATGTGACCGGGGAACATCACCGGACATCTTACCGGAATCTCCTAACAATAAGTTGGCATATACCCTGGCGGCAGCCCTGGATAACTCTGAGGTGCGAAAGACAGTCCATGCAGCTATGGATGCTTCTCCGTACCATGAGCATAAGCTGGTATTTCAGGAGTTTTTAGAGAGTGCAGAGGGGACGAAACTTCGAGAGGCGCTGACAAGTAAGCTTGAAGGGGAGAAAGTACTGGATGAGTTGCTCGACGAACTCCCAAGGCTGGATTTTTACCTCCCTTATGAGACGCATCGCGAGACTTGGGAGCATGCCAACGGTAATATTATGGCAATATGCATTTTGAATGTGGATGCGAAAAAAGCTACGGCCTATCATCCCGATGGCAGTAGCCAAATGTTAACTTCAGAAGAAGAAGTGCATGCTTCGGAAGTTGCTGCTCTGTTTACCCTGCATCCTGCCGAGAAAAAAATATCTCGTGCTGATTACAAAGAACAAACATCCACAGCAATTCAGTCGGACAGTTGGAAAACACGGGTCTATCGTATTTATAACTGGACGACAGATGGCTACTTTGGCGGAGATTGTGAGATATACTTCAAAACCAGTGACTCTGAGGGGAATAGCCGGAGTTCGAAGATAGTGCATGTTCCACGCCGTGGGGGCAGTGGAACTGATTTGCCGGGACATGCCGGAGACAAGCTTGTTTCTCCTGCGGTTTGGATCCATCCCGATGCCGCATCGGAGTCAAATAAGTTGATGGTTACGACTATGGAAGCTGATGGTGGGTTTGGAAACGGAGGAGATGATAATTATGGCACATTTACAGCTACCAAATCGGGCGATTACGACACCAGTAAAAAGACGGAACATCCACTTGAGGGGGTTCGGTATCCCAAAGCCCGGATTTTTGTAAAAATAAAATAAGGCACGTCAATTTTTTAAAAGTTTGCTGGCATTGATCACAAACCAAGGAAACTTACAATTGAAATTTGATCAGCAACAATTTAAGAGAGGGGCAACCCACTCAATCTGGAGAGCCTATGGAGGTTCGTCGTAACTTTTCACTCAAGGTGTTGGTCAAGGGTAATGGGAGATGGAAAATGATATCAGACATGTAGATGGACGTGCGTGATGATAAAACATTGAGTGATTAAGATAGATAGGGGAATAGGAAAATCAGTCATCATTACTTTTTCAAGATTGTTCCGGGTATTGTGCAGGTGATTATTGGGCATCATTATTGTTACCTGTCTTATTAAACTGTTCTTAATGATTGTTTAGGGAGTAGAGATATGGATAAAGAGTCTGCAAGACAACAATTAATCGAAGCCATAGGAGTGCCGGTAGAGCAACGAGAAATCCAAGCCGGTGATATCAAAACGGCTTACCTGGCGGCCGGTGATGGCCCTCCGCTGGTTCTGTTGCATGGCTCGGGCATAGGAGGTGTGGTATGGTATCAGTCTATTGGGGCTCTTTCCACTCACTTTCGGGTTATTGCTCCTGATGTGGTTGGATATGGTGAATCGGATAAGCCACCGGCAACCTATGACAAAGCTTTTTATGCCCGTTGGCTGCGTAATTTTTTTGATGCGATTGAGCTTAATCAGGGCTACCTGGCTGGTAATTCGTGTGGAGGGGCAATTTCGCTGCAGTTTGCGATGAATAATCCCAAGAGGGTTAAAAAGCTGGCCTTGATCAATTCCGGTGCTCTTGGTAAGCAGATGGCAACCGGAGCCAAATTTCGATCTTTGTTACTTAACTGTTATCCCACACTAACCGCTGCCCGCTGGGCAATACACTATCTGGTTCACGAAAAATCAAATATTTCTGACGCCCTGACCCAGTATGCGGTTGAGGTACTTCAGAAGCCCGGCGGTAGGCGTCCCTTTTGGGATGGAAAGGGAAAAGTATTTGACCCTTTTACGGATGATCAGCTTAAAAGCGTAAGTCATAAGACACTCATTTTGTGGGGCAAAGAAGATCAGTTTATTCCTACACAATACGGTCGGTTAACCAAGAAGATCATGCCAAATGCCCAACTCAAGGCTATTCGTCGTGCCGGACATTTTCCATTCCTTGATCGCCCATTCGTTTTTAACAAACACCTGATAGAGTTTTTTAAACCCACTGGTGAATCCCGGTACAATGCATAAATAATGAACTATAACAAAAAGCTATAGGAAAGATACCCTTGAAAGCAAGGTGTTAAAACTTATTGGCTTTGAAAAGTGCGACTATAGTCGATATAGGCCTAATTATCACAAAATTACAAATATTCGCAACATCTGTACAAGCATCAAACTTGTCGTCCTATTACCTTTTAGATGACATGAAATGCATACGATACTTGGCTTTTTAATTACAAAACAAAATAAATATTTATGAAATCTTTAATGAGTCATACCCTACAGAACCAGTTAAAAGTTTTTTGGTTGGTTTTGAGCTTGATGTTAGTAGGGAGTTGCGATCAGGGCATATCCCCGAAGGATTTACCGAAAGCGGCTAATGAGAAACTGGCTTTTGCCGTGGCAGCGGCGATGGGGAATCCCGACGTTCGCGAAAGTGTCCACAGTGCAATGGATGCCTCTCCATATAATGAACACAAACTGGTGTTTGGAGAGTTCTTGAGTCAACCGGAAGGGGCGGCCCTGAAAAAGGCGGTAGCGAAAAATCTTGGCGGTGAAGATGTCCTTAACGGGTTACTCGATGAGTTGCCGAGCATGGATTTTTACCTGCCCTATGAAACCCACCGCGAAACCTGGGAGCATGCCAATAATAACCTCATGGCAATTTGCGTACTGGATGTAGATGCAAAGGGAGGGACTGCCTATCGCCCTGACGGCAGCAAGAAAATCTTGAGTTCACGGGAAGAAGTCAAAATAGCCAAAGTGGCAGCGTTGTTTAGCCTGCATCCGGAGGAGCGGAAGATCAGCCGGGAGCAGTCCGCTGATTCAGCCGAGAAAATGATAGCTGAAAGGATCGTACGCAACGGCGGTGTTATACAAAGCAACGATTGGAAAACGGGGATTAACGAAATACAAAACTGGACGACCGACGGGAGTTTCGGCGGCGATTGTGAATTTTATTTTAAGACTACCGGCAATTTCGAGGGTACAAAGGAATCGAAGATTTATCACGTTCCTCCTTTAGCTGTATACTTGGAGAAAAAAGGCCAAATAAAAATAGACGGTTTCGAACACTCTATTAGAATATATCCGGAACCTGCTTCATCACAAGACTATTTAACGGTCACAACTATGGAAGCAGATGGCGGGTTTGGTCCTGGCGGTGATGATAATTACGGAACTTTTGTAGCCAAAGGAGAGGGGACCTATGATACATCCAAAGAGTCGGGTCATATCGATGGTAAACCTAAAGCCAGGATAACAATTGTTACGGGAGAGTAACGTCAAGGAATGAATAACAGTTCTTGTGTCTGATTCACGACCCCGTATCGTTAGATAATTTCAACTACAACTAAATTATGGATGAGCATGAATACATCTAAATTTTATTCTGTAATGGGAGTGATTTTAATCGTAACAATACTGGCAGGTTTTGTTGCCTGCAAAGATAATGGCACTTCGGTTGAAAATACGCCGACGAATGAAAGCGAAAAAGAGGCCGTTGGAAAGGTATTAGGTGTCATGGCAGAGGGATTTGCCAAACGCGATGCCGAGATGGCTTCCAGTATATATTCCTCTGAAGCACAGTGGCTCAATGCCTTTGGAGATTGGAGAGAAGGAAAGGAAGCAATCCGGAAGAAACTGACAAAATTATTTTCCTCTTCCGAGTTTAACAGTGGAGAGATGGTTGGAGAACCCACCGGGAAGATTCGTATTCTAAAACCGAATGTAGCAGTTGCCTGGACCTATCAGGAGATAAAAGGGCAGAAATACCCTAACGGCGATGAAGTTCTACTTCGTAAGAATCACTCGCTCTTACTTCTTCTTAAAAAAGACGGGGAATGGATAGTCGAAGCGCAAATTTTTATGGACGAGAACTACAACCCCAATAAGTAGCTTAATAAGTAATTTTAGGCTATAGCCTGTTTTAAATCACCTACTTATATCAAAATTTAATTTATGAATCTACTCAGAGCGATAACTATGTTTTCTTCAAATCAATCACTCGTTTTTATAATCAGTTTAATATTGCTTGTAGGTACTTTTCTTGGTTGCGAACAAAAAAATAGAACAGCTGCTGACCCCCCCGAGGCTGACGCGATCCAGTTAGAAAAACGTATGTGGAAAGCTATGTCGAATAAGAATATTAGCTGGATAAAAAAACATATGGCTGAGGAATTCCAATCGGTGCATTCCGATGGGGCACGCAATCGATCAGCAGAACTCCAGTTAATCAAAGGGCTTAATCTCGGTGATTACACATTAAGCAACTTCAAGACAACCCAGAGTAATAATCAAATTGTGGTCACCTATTCGATTTCTGTGATAGAGACGATCGACGGAGAGCGCACGAATACCGAACCAGCGCCGCGACTTAGCGTTTGGAGCTGGCAACCCGACGATGAGGTTTGGCAATGGACGGCCCACGCCAACCTGAAGCCGATGTCTGAGAATTAGAGAAATTGATCTGCTCGTTGATCAATCCCGGGAAACCGGGAACCGACGGATATTTCAAATTTCTACAAATTACATTTTAATTAAAATTTTCAGAGCGCTTACAATGAATAATTCTGCTAATTACGTATTGGAGGGAGAAGATCGCTTAGATAACCCGCTTTCCATCTTGGGGAAACTACCCATTGATCGAAAAGTTACTACCGAGGATTCAAAAGGTGGAATGTTTGTTTTTGAACATAAAGACATGGGTAAGGGAGGGCCACCCCGGCATATACATCAGAAGCAGGATGAGTGGCTGTATGTTCTGAAAGGTGAATTTGTTGTTGAAATCGGGGATGAGCGGCTGACCCTGACCGAAGGCGATTCGGTGCTGGCCCCGCGGAAGGTGCCTCACGCCTGGGCTCATATTACTGAAGAGCCGGGCAGTCTCCTGATTATCGCTCAACCTGCAGGTACCATTGAAGACTTCTTTAGCAAAATAAGTGGTCGTGATGTAACGCAAGAGGAATTTGCAAAAATCAGTGCCAAACACGACGTAGAGCTAGTCGGGGATCCGATAATTTGAAGTGAGGAGCAATGAGTGTTAGAGTATTGTGCAAACTACTGTGCTATTCGAGGCACCTTACAATCTAGCACTTTATTACTCTTGAAATATAAACACTGATTTTAACTGATATTCACTTATGAAGAAATATTATTTAATTGTAAACACCATTGTTTTAGGATTACTTGCTGCTGGTTGTCTTACCAATTCGAACTCTTCAGGTTCAGATACGTTTTACGGGCCGTCGAAACAATTGGGTAATGGATCAATTCGTACTTTTGTCACCTTGTCCGAAGACGGAATACCGGTTTCTATTGGGTATAGTTTTACAAAAGGCATGTTGTCAGCGTTGCCGCAAGACATCGAGAACAGGAAAAATGTATTTCTTGAATATCCAAAAGAAGCAAAATTAACAGGTTATAAATATGCGGAGTTGGGTTGGAACCCGCACGGCCATGAGCCGGAAGACATTTATGGTATCCCTCATTTCGATTTTCATTTCTATATTGTCGGAGAAGATAAAGTAAGTGAAGTTGTACCAGGTCCCGATACCGTGAAAGTGTCTCAGCAATATATCCCCGAAGATTATGCTTCGGGTCAAATTGCAATTCCCGATATGGGCGTGCACTGGCATGACAGCCGCGCGCCAGAGTGGAACGGAGAAAAATTCAGAGCCACATTCATCTACGGCTTCTATCACGGCAACATGTATTTTTTAGAACCCATGATTACGAATGCATTTTTGGAAACGCGTCCTGATACTACCATCCCGGTTAAACAGCCTGCAGCATTTCAAAAGACGGGCTATTATCCGACTGAATATAGCATTCGATACAACGACAAAAATAATATCTATAAAGTCTCATTGGATGGGTTGACAAAGCACGAGGCAAATAATAACGAGTAGATCAGGTATCAAGGTTTAAAAGGTTAAATAAAAAATCGGGGTATGAATTATGATTATCCATTCAAATTCTCAATCCAATATATCTTTATCAATGATTGTTAGCTGCAAGGATTTTTGCATAAGACATTTTCGCTCGTTAATGATCGTTTGCACAGCCATAATATTCGCTCACTTTTTTACGGCATGTAACGATTCTTCTGTCAATCCGGACAATAAGAAATCCAAATTTTATCTGGCCCCCAATGGGGTAACAGTTAAATGTCCTGATGCGCAAATAGGTGATAGCGGTATGGTTAAAAGCGTTACATATACGAAGCGAACCAAAAGTCAGATTACAACCTCAAATGCAGCCACGACTTGTACTAGTGGGATAAAAGAGATGGATGAGCTGTTCTCAAATGCCTCCGGCTTTAATCAAGATATAGGAAGTTGGGATGTCAGCAGTGTTTCTGATATGGCGGCTATGTTTCTTTTTGCCAATTCGTTTGATCAGGATATTGGAAACTGGAATGTCAGCAATGTTACTGATATGAGCGGTATGTTTATGGGGGCGCAAAGTTTTAATCAGGATATAGGAAACTGGGATGTCGGGAAGGTTACAAATATGAGAAAGATGTTTAGTGAGGCAGAAAAATTTAACCAGTATATAGGCGGCTGGGAAGTCAACAACGTAACCGATATGTACCAGATGTTTTATAGTGCCACATCTTTTAATCGGGATATAGGAAGCTGGGATGTTAGCAACGTTACCAATATGGGGGCTATGTTTGTAGGTGCTAAATCCTTTGGTCAGAATATAGGAAGTTGGGATGTCAGCAATGTTACAAATATGTCAACCATGTTTGCTAGAGCTGAGAGCTTTAACCAAAATATTGGAAACTGGGACGTTGGTAACGTTACGGATATGAGTGGCATGTTCCTTATGGCGGAAGCTTTTAACCAGGATATAGGAAACTGGGATGTGAGCAGCGTTACAAATATGAGTGGGATGTTTTCAAGAACCTCTGCTTTTAATCAGGATATCAGCGGTTGGTGCGTGGCAAATATTCCCGATAAACCGGATGGTTTTGCAACCGAAAGTTCACTAACAAAAGCTCATATGCCTGAGTGGGGTACCTGTCCCAACTAAAGTGGATAGTTAAAAGCACAAATTTTTTGCCTGTGCCTTTAAAAGAGCAGTGTAATAGGATGTGGTGTTTAAAATGGCGGTGCCCCAATGCTTTTTACCAAACGTACCTGTGGAGCAAGAATATTGTTTTAAGAAAATGCTAGATCCTTTGGCTAACTTGGTCAGTCATATCCTGATACCAACTGGCAAACGTATCGTTTCGGATCTGTTTTTTTATCTCTTCCATCAGCCACAGGTAAAAGGTGAGGTTATGTAAGGTGGCAAGCTGTAGGCCGAGCAGTTCATCATTCCGAAACAAGTGATGCACATATGACATTTTGTATTTCTGGCACAGGTCCGTCGGAAAATCGGGATCCAACGGCTTGTGATGATTTTTCCATTGTGCATTGGTGATGTTGATGATACCGTTTCGCGTAAAAATTTGTCCGTTTCGGGCATTGCGGGTAGGGATCACGCAGTCAAACATGTCTACACCGCGGGCAACGCTTTGTATCAGGTTGGCCGGCTTACCCACGCCCATCAGGTATCGCGGTTTTTGCTCTGGCAGGTAATCGGTATTGAGGTCGGTCATCTCGTACATCAGCTCGGTGGGTTCGCCCACGCTGAGTCCGCCGATGGCAATGCCTTCAAAATCCAGATCAGTTACATATTTTGAGGATTCTATCCGAAGATCTTCATAGGTACTGCCTTGTATAATACCAAACTGTGCTTGTTTGTGGCCATATTTAGGTTGTGAATTCAGGAATGCTTCGCGCCCACGTTTTTCCCATCGGTGGGTAAGTTCCATCGACTCTTTGGCATATTCGTAACTGCTTGGGTAAGGAGGGCATTCATCCAAAACCATCATAATGTCTGACCCTAACGTGCGTTGAATATCTACAATATTTTCCGGGGTAAACATGTGTTTGGAGCCATCAATATGGCTTTTAAATTTTGCCCCTTCTTCGCTTAGTTCACGATTCTCAGAAAGGGAAAAGATTTGGTATCCACCAGAATCGGTTAAGATAGGTCGATCCCAATTTATAAAATTATGCAGTCCACCGGCTCCCTCGATAATATCACAGCCGGGCCGTAAATATAGGTGGTACGTATTGCCAAGGATTATTTGTGCTTTTACTTTTTCTATAAGATCATCCTGTTTTACAGCCTTTACAGTACCAAGCGTACCTACCGGCATAAAGATGGGCGTTTCAATGGTGCCATGGTCGGTTGTTAACGTACCAAGTCTTGCTTTTGTTGAGGAAGCCGTCTTTTTTAATTCAAACACAATGATAAATTCAGGTTATTAAGGTTAATTATATGTTTTATATTCTTAGTGGCAGAAAATAGCAAAATTATTGGTGTAACATTAATGATCTATTAGCTATTCTCGATGTATGAATTTGTATGTATTTAAAAAGTATTAGAACAAGTAATAGGTATAATTATTGATTAGGATTTATGTCTAAAGAGACGTTGGTTATTATTCCTACCTACAATGAGGCCGAAAATATTGAGGAACTTATCAACATGGTCTTGAAGCAGGGAGAGGATATTGATCTTCTTATAGTTGATGATAGTTCGCCTGACGGAACGGCTAATATCGTAAAAAAGAAGCAGAAGAAGTATGGATATCGCTTACATTTAATAGAACGAGAAGGAAAATTGGGGTTGGGGACAGCCTATGTTCGAGGGTTTCAATATGCCTTAAAGGAAGGGTATCAATTTATTTGTGAGATGGATGCTGATTTTTCGCACAACCCAGAAGATTTGCCCAAACTAATAACTGAGGTAAAGGCAGGGCGTGCTGATGTTGCCATCGGATCACGATATGCAAAAGGAATTAGCATTATTAATTGGCCGTTGAGCCGGTTGATTTTATCCTATAGTGCGAATTTATACGCACGATTTATAACGGGCCTTCCCATTTTTGATACTACTGCTGGGTTTAAGTGTATCCGTAGAAAGGTGTTGGAGAATATATCAGTGGATAAAATTCGATCGAATGGGTATGCTTTTCAAATTGAATTGCATTTTAGAGCCTGGCAAGCCGGCTTTTCACTGAAAGAGGTGGCTATTATTTTCCGTGAGCGCGAAGAAGGGGTCTCAAAAATGTCAAAGTCCATTGTCTGGGAGGCTATTTGGCGGGTGTGGAAGTTAAAAATTCAAAGTATTTTCGGAACTCTTTAGTCTTTCATAATATACCCTTATTATCTCGGCTTTAGTTCGTATATTTGAACTCATTTTTAAGTGACAAAAGTATATTTATGCAGTATTTGGATTTTGAACAACCTATTGCTGATCTGGAAAATAAAATTAAAGAATTGAGTGAATTATCTGTTGCTGATGATGACGTTCTTTCTCCAGAAATAAAGCGTCTCGAAAAACGTGTTGACGAGCTTCGGGAATCTATTTTTACGAATCTTACCCGCTGGCAGCGTGTGCAGTTGGCCCGTCACCCCGAGCGGCCCTATACCCTTGACTATATTTACAAAATCACTGAAAATTTTGTTGAAATTCACGGTGATCGGTACCACAGCGATGATAAAGCTATTGTTGGGGGTTTTGCTACTATTGATGGCCAGTCGGTGGTAATTATGGGACATCAAAAGGGTAGAGATACCGAAAGTCGACAGTATCGTCGATTTGGTATGGCAAATCCCGAGGGATATCGTAAAGCGCACCGATTGATGAAGTTGGGTGAGAAGTTTGATATCCCTGTAATTACGTTGCTGGATACCCCTGGTGCTTATCCGGGATTGGAGGCCGAAGAGCGTGGTCAGGCCGAAGCCATTGCAAAGAATCTGAAAATGATGGCAACATTAAAGGTACCCATTGTTACTGTTGTGATTGGTGAAGGTGCCAGCGGGGGTGCTATTGGTATTGGTATGGGAAATGAGGTTTATATGATGGAGAACACTTGGTATTCGGTTATTTCTCCTGAATCATGCTCATCTATCCTTTGGAAAACGTGGGATTACAAAGAGCAGGCGGCAGCAGTATTAAAGCTTACGGCCGAAGATTTGGAGGGAATGAATATTATCGATGGTATTATTAAGGAACCTCTTGGTGGGGCTCACCGTAATTACGATCAGGCCGCCAAAGCGGTAAAAGAACAGTTGTTGGAATCACTCAACCGTCTGAAAGAAAAATCACCCGAACAATTGGTCGAATCACGGATCGATAAATATGCGAACATGGGTGAATTTGAGAACGTATCTGACTCCTAAAATAGAACCTCGTTATATTGTTTCCAGAGCAAGAGCCCATTTATGTATATACCCATCAGTTGCGTAGCCGGTATGGTGAAACAGATCAGATGGGTTATGTATACTATGGACGCTATTTGGAGTATTTTGAGGAAGCACGTACCGAGATGATTCGATCGCTTGGTTTGCCTTATGCCGAGTTAGAGAAAAAGGGAGTTATGCTGCCGGTGATTCATACGGAGGTGGATTATAAAGCCCCGATTTTTTATGACGAATTGATGAGTATTGAGGTACTGCTGTTTGAGATCCCGAAAGTACGACTTGAAACCTATTACCGAGTGTATACTGATCGTAAAGAAGCTTTTCATGTTCAGGGGAAAGTAGAACTCTGTTTTATGAAAGAAGATACCCGTAAGCCGTGCCGGGCTCCGACAAATTTTACAGATGGGCTCAAAAAGGTAATGAAGGCTTAAATGCTGTTATGCCTGACCAGAGAAAACTGTTATATGGTATCATTTTAGTTTTAACTGGAGTTACAGTAATGGTGGGGCTGGGAGGCGGATTATTTAATCAAGCAAATCCATGGCCGCTGCAGTGGCAACACCAAGCGTTTAACAGTTTATGTCATCAAATGGTAGACCGATCGTTTTGGATTAACGGTCAACCCATGGCGGTGTGCAGCAGGTGTATTGGGATTTACGGAGGCTTTGCCATGGGATGGATGGTATTGCCGGTACTGTCTTATTACCAGGTAAAGGGAATAGCATCTATCCAAAAAATTGTAGTACTTGTGCTACTATTGAATATTGTTGATGCCAGTGGAGACTTCTTAGATTTGTGGAAAAATACATTAACTTCCCGTTTAATATTGGGTAGTTTGTTAGGAGGGTCCACAGCAATGATATTTTCCGGAGATTTTTTTCATCAAAACTAAAATAAACAAGGGATTATTATGGATGAGATAGCAGAACAACAAGCAGAGCAAAATAATGAACCACCATATTGGACGTCAGTAAGTATTGCAGGGATAATATTTGGGATTATTGTCTTTGCCCTTTCATTAGTCACTACCTATTCAGTTATCAATTCAGAACCTACCGGATCCCTCTTTTCGCCGGTGCAGATTTCGTTATGGGTGTTAGTTTGTCTGGTTGGTGCTTTTGGGGGAATGTTAGCGGTTTGGCACTATACCAATGAGTATGGTGTGAGCTTAAAATTGGGCAAAGGGGCACTTATTGGTCTTTTTACAGGAATTGCTATTACGGTCGTTATGGTATTATTAAATCAACTGTGGCAAGTTATAGATCCTGACATGACCCAGAAAGCCATTGACAGTACGATTGCCAATATAGAAGCTGCAGATCTACGGGATGCTCAAAAACAGCAAGCAATTGATTCAATGGCGCAAGGTATGCGAGATCAGAATAGTATTGGAAAGCAGCTTTTATATAATCTCCCTATGTATGGCATTTTAAATGTTTTAACCGGAATGATTGGGGCTAAGGTTTTTGGTAGTAGCGAAGAATAAATACGGTAAACAAGCACATTTGTGAACAATCAATTAGCAGAAAGTAATTTGACAAATCCGGTATACAAATCATGGGCTGAGCGCAATGGGTTTTCAGATTGGGCGTTAGCCCTGATGTGGATTATTGTCGCATTTATACTTTTCCAGGGAACAGCCTTTGCGGTTTCATTAGTGCTGATGGTTGTTCAAAGCGGTAGTGATGCTACTGCTACTGAGATGATAAGGCAACTGACGGAAAATCTCGATTTGCTCTTTATCGGAAACTCGGCCGGCCAAATCATTTCTTTGGGCTTAGCTACTTGGTTTTTTGTTCGTCTACATACTTCGAAGGAAAGCCGAAATAGATTCCTTCGATTCAATATTCAGCCTGATACTTTGCAATTATCGGTTATAACTGTTGTGCTCATTGTTGCGATTCAACCCACAATATGGTTTTTGTCGTGGTTGAATGCCCTTATCCCGGTCCCGGAGATGTTTACCAACATGCAGAATACGCAAATGCAGATGATCGAAAATTATCTGCGAGGCGATCATTTGCTGATCCTCACGTTATTTCACGTTGGAGTAGTACCGGCCATTTGTGAAGAAACCCTATATCGTGGATATGTGATGCGGGCATTTGAAAAAAGCTGGGGTATCTGGCCAGCTATCATTGTGTCAGGATTACTTTTTGGGTTATATCATGTTCAACTTAGTAATTTAATTCCCCTTGCAACGCTGGGAATGCTCTTCGCCTTTTTAACCTGGGTAACTCGAAGTATTATTCCAGCTATAGTTGCACATTTTGTAAATAATGGGGGTAGCGTACTTATGGGTACGTATTATCCCGAATCAGCTTTTGCAGAAATAACTCCAGAAACAATGCCTCCACTTTGGGCTGTTTCATTTAGTCTGTTAATTACTGTTTATATTGTATATTGGATGTACAACAGAAATGAAACTCATACCAATGCTGGAGGTTAATTATGTTAGAAGGTTCTGACCCAAACGAAATTGAAAACTGGGCTTGTGTTATGGAAGGTGGCACTGAATACGAGGTTGAAAGTGCTAAAAATTACCTTGCCAGCCTCGATATTCCGTCTAACATCTTGTCCAAGCGAGATTCCTCATTTAGTGTAAATTATGGTGAAATGGGTATGGTTTACCTGTATGTACCAGATGAATATGAGGAGGAGGCGCGCGAAGCCCTCGCAGAATTTGAGCTGCCCGAAGAAGGAACCAACGAAGAAGAATAACTGATCAGTGACCGAACTTACGAAACGTATTCTTTTTGCGGTACCTGCAGCCATATTCTTCATTTTTGTTACCTGGCTTGGCGGATTTTATTTCGTTGGACTCATAACATTCATTGCCCTTTTTATTCAGCGTGAAATAGCCATATTAGCTGGTGGGGCTGGTTTTGAACCGGATAGCTATTTCCCGTATACCATAGGACTCTGGATTTTATTAACTCCTTTCCTGTCTCATAATTTAGCGATCGGGATGGGGATATTTCTGCTTTTTGTAGCTTTCCAAATTTTTAAAACCGGAGACACGGCTATAAAAAACTTAGTGGGGACATTTTTTAGTGGGATTTATGCTCCACTCGGATTATTAGCTATTATCTTCATCAGAAATATGGGCGATGCTAATATGGGGTTTGCCTTGACTATAGCTGCTGTATTGATGGTATGGGGCAATGATGTATTTGCTTATTTCGGGGGAAAATATTTAGGCAAAAATAAAATGGCTCCTACGATCAGTCCCAACAAAACCTGGGAGGGATTTGCCTTTGGCATCGTGGGGGCTTTGGTAGGACTGGCTATTGCCTATTATTCGGCACCTGCTTCTATTCCGATATCTCTGCTAACATTGGCACCGGCTGCCTTGCTCGTCAGCATTTTTGGTCCCATCGGAGATTTAACAGCCAGCCGAATAAAACGAGCGGCAAATGTAAAAGATGCCTCCGATATTTTACCGGGACATGGTGGCTTTTTTGATCGATTCGATGCCCTGATTTTAGCAAGTCCAGCATTTTATCTCTATTTATATACGCTTAAAATATTAGGATATGTCTCATTTTGAACTTGATTATGAACTTTTAAACCTAACACCAGCACATCCATTTACCATTGCTCGCGGCACGAAAGAAACTGTACCCAATGTCCTTGTAAAACTTACGGCCAATGGAATTACGGGATTTGGAGAGGCCGGTCCCAATAAGCGATATAATGAAACGGCTGAAACCGTTACCTCATTTCTGGATAACCTTTCGGATTCCATTTTTGATGATGTGGATACTGCCCGGGAACTATCAGAGCAATTAAACGAGGTTGATCCGACGGTACAATCTGCCAAGACCGCGGTGGAGATGGCTTGGTTAGATTGGTGGGGCAAAAGCCAGAAACAACCACTGTGGAAGTTATGGGATACGCCTTCTCGGGAAACTCCTCCCACTTCATTTACTATTGGGTTGGATGAAATTGATGTTATTCAACAAAAGGTACTGGAAGCCGAAGAATATCCCATTCTGAAAATTAAGCTCGGTACCGACCGTGACAAAGAAATTATTAACGGTATCCGTGAGGTTTCGGACCAAATAATTCGGGTAGATGCGAATGAGGGCTGGACGAATTTAGAAACAGCAAAAGAGCAGATTCGTTTTCTGGCGGGTCAAAATGTGGAATTTATTGAACAACCGATGCCTTCGGCGATGCATGATAAAATGGTCGAACTAAAAAAATGGTCGCCGCTTCCCCTTATTGCCGATGAAAGTTTTAAGGGAGATGAAAATATGGATGAGATAGAGAAGGCTTTTGACGGGATAAATATTAAGCTGATGAAAATGGGCAGTTTGGTAAAAGCGCGCAGCGTTATAGAAAAGGCACGTAACCGAAACCTGCAAGTGATGATCGGTTGTATGATAGAAAGTTCATTGGGCATTGCTGCAGGATCTCTGCTTGGCACTTGGGCAGATTACGTTGACCTTGATGGGAATCTGTTATTGGCTGAAGATCCTTTTGAAGGTCTTACGCTGACTGAAAATAAAGAAGTCCGCTTGTCTGATAAGGCAGGGCTGGGAGTAATTCCCAAAAGCTAATCGCTAGATGGTTCTTGCCTAAATGTTAAGACAAAAGCAGTTATAGTAAGCAGTATCAGAATGACATTTCTGATCAGCGTAAACTCCAATCCCGATGCAAAGCCGAACGCGCCAAAACAGCCACAATTTTCGATGGTCATGCCCTGCAGGTAAAAATACCCCAGTACTGATGAGAATATTGCAAGCAAGGCAAAAGTTCCTGTTAGGGCCCATCGAAGTAGCTTGTTGCCAATCAGCAAGCCGGCAAGAATAAGTTCAAAAATAGATGTAGCAGTTACAATAAAATCCGCATATTCAATAAGCCAATAGAATTCTGTGGCCAATAACTCGACAAGATAGCGAGCTTCGGAGGCACTTATTAACTTTCCAATCCCGGAGATCAGAAATAGAATCCCAAGAATATATCTGATTACAATTAGGGCCGTATTAGCGTACGAGTTGTTCATTGCTTAGCTTATGTTTAATGGAATGCTAACAGGCTTTTAAATGTAAAAGGTTTGAGTAAATAAAAAAGTAACTTTCTATGAATGTATTAATAACAGGTGGCACGGGTTTTATTGGATCGTATTTGCGCAGGATGCTACTTCAAGAGGGGCATTTTTTAACTATTGTAAGTCGAGATCCTGCCGATTATGAAGATGAAACGGCAAAAAACCAGCAGTTTGTTTCTTGGGATGATGATTTGACGCCTGCCATGGAAAAAGCTGACGCAGTGATTAATTTAGCTGGTGCCTCCATTTTTGGTCAGCGATGGACCGACGAGGTGAAGCAAAAGATTTACTCAAGCCGGATCGATTGTACCAAACAGTTGGTAAAAGCAATTGGCCAAACGGACCATCCGCCTTCGGTTATGGTTTCAGCCTCGGGAGCAGATTACTATAAACCTGCCGGGAATCGGGTTTTGGATGAGTCGGCCCCAGCTGGTGATAGCTTTTTGTCGAAAGTGTGTGTGGATTGGGAAGCTGCGGCACAGCCTGTGACAGATTATGGCGTTCGATTGGTGCATCCCCGGATTGGTGTTGTACTCGAAAAAGATGGCGGAGCTTTGCAGCAGATGTTGTTACCGTTTAAGCTTGGAGTAGGCGGTCCAATAGGAAGTGGAGAGCAATACTTTCCCTGGATTCATATGCTGGATTTATGCCGTGGCCTATTATTTCCGCTGAAGAAAGAGGCCTTGGAAGGCGCTTATAATTTAAATGCTCCCAATCCAGTTACGATGGATGAGTTTGCCAGCGAATTGGCTTCGCAGCTGCATCGTCCCTCACTTTTTAAAGTGCCCGAATTTGTACTGAATATAGTATTGGGAGAAGCAGCAAATCCTGTCATTACCAGCAAGAGGATACAACCCCAAAAATTACAACAGCACGGCTTCGAATTTAAATTTCCTTTTCTGCGCCAAGCGCTGGGAGAAATATTATAACCAGGAACTCTTATTCTGAGTCAGAACTACTTTCTTCATCAGAATTTCCAAAGATTGTCCACGTGCGTAATCCTTCTCGTGTTTGGGCAACAAGCTCATTATAACCATCGCCATCAATATCAGCAATTATGGGATGTTGCATACCACTGGTAGGCACGCTGTATAGTCGTTCACCAGTTTGGACATTCCAGACATAGAGCCGACCAAAATTAGCCAGAGCGATAATATTATCCTGCCCATCCCGGTCGATATCAGAAATAAATGGTGAGAAATCTGTTGCTGCTGGTTGCCCCATATTTTGCGTAAAACGAAGCTGACCTTCAGTATTAATTAAAAAGGCAGATCCATTGGAGCTCATTGTTAAGATCATGGTTTCGTTAAACGTCTGGTTGTTATCTTTAACACGGAGGTTTTGTACCGAAGGTGAGCCTACCAAGGCGCTGTTGGAAGCGTAAACAGCTTCGATATCTGAAGACTCCGTACTGGTATCAAACACATTTAAGGAATCTGCAAACAGTGAGTTCGGTCCGATGGAGTACAGGTAACCATCCGCAGCATTACCCAGTATGTTTTCCTCGTAAAGTATAGGAGAACCATTGAGTGAAGCATTAATAAATTTCGGATATCCATCTAACTCATCACCATTAGCAAGCCAACTATGCAGTGCATTTTCAGCGAAAGCAAAAACCGTTGTTGCTCCCTGATAATTTTCTATAGTAGGAGTAGTTGTGATTTCAGCATTGGTGGTGACGGGCCACCCATTGATATTATTACCACGTCCACCCAAGAGGTGTAACTTTCGATCAGCAGTGGCAATTAAGGCATTTGGTAACCCATCGCGGTCAATATCTTCAACGACCAAGGGAGATGTTACTGGTTCTTCAAATTCAAAAGGGAACTGTGGAAGTAGTTCGCCATTATCATCCCATCCATAAATTTTATTACCTGCTCCCAGAAGAATTACATTTTGGTTGGTATTGTACCAATCGTATATAACTGGAGAGCCTACAGGAGTATCGCCACCGGTACTGGCTTCTAATATTACTGTACCATCGGCAGCAAGGGCATAAACATTACCGGATTTGGTGGCAAAGACCAGCTCTTCACGATCACTTCCCCCCATATCAGCTAATACGGGAGCGCTTGTCAGGTTAGATCCAGTAGGAAATAGCCATTTTTCTCGATAAGGGGCCGATCGATCTTGTGTTTGGTAGGCTTTCATACTGAAACCAATATTATTGTCAGCTTCCACCGTTGTAGTAAATGTGAACAAATCAAAATTAGAAGTGAGCGCATTAAAATAATTATTGGGCGAGAGGAAAGGTTCAATAAAAGAGTTAAAGTCTTTATTGGCGATAAAGAACCCACTCACTTCATTAGCCAAGTTTTCTTTAATATCCCGAAACGTTTGTTCATAAAATAAGGTGCGGCGTCTGCTTCGGTCGGATGATACCGCTTCGACAAGTCCTTTTCGCTTGGAGATTGCAACCACGTCGCCAATGATATCTAAATAAAAATTTTGAAAGGTACAGAACGAGCTGCCGATAAGCTGGGCAATGGCTCTGCTTTGGATTAAATATGTGCCGTCAGTACGGCTAATGTGTCCATCACGTACGAGCGAATTTAGTGCTCTGCGAAGGGCAGGTATATCCCCAACTTTTCGCAAGAACAAATGTTCGCCTGTTGAGAGAAAACCTGACTGGGCATACATTACCAGAGAAAATTCTGGATTCAGCGTATTGGCAATATCTGTATAAGGAATTCGATCTTCAATGAGAACAGAATCTAAAGCCGTGGTATCGGGCAGGGAACTTGGAATTACTTTTCGGGGGGTAAGCCGAAAGAATCCGGTTGCTGCTGCATTGGAGGAAACGTATCGGTCCAAACTAATAGGAGCATTCGTTGATGATACCGCAGCTACCAGGTCTGAAGGGACCTGATCATTAAGCGGTATTGTACCCGAAAGCTCAACTTCCTGTCCTTGGTCTTTATTTTTTCGTGAGACCGAAAGTAGGGTAGGATCAGTGCCTTGTAAGGCATTCTTGATTAGGGGACGATAGGTTACCATCGAAAGCTGTTGGGCCCACCGGTCAAGCGAAGGAGTGTTCATGATAATATTTCCCGGTTGAGGAGAAATGTTGGATAGGTTAGCCCGAGGTTGGTTACCGGTATAGGCCCGGATAGCATCTTCAAGTCCAAGACTCGATTCGGAAATCAAAAGATCATCATGAAGCTGCGCCGCATAAAGTTGACGATCATCCAAGTGTAAAATGTGGATAGTTACATCCTTAAAATCATACTTATTTTGTTCAAATCTTTGATAAAAGTTGTTTGTCATCCGATTTAAGAGTCCATCCGAAGCCTCAGCCATCCAAACGATAGCAAGTTGGTTATGCACATCGGGATATAACGTAATAGCATTCAGGGGGATGGAGGATTGAGCTGTAGAATCGATTCGCGACAATACCTGTACGGCTGATGATGTGATATCATCAAGCAGAGGTGTTTGATTGGCGTTGAGTACCGAATTAAGGGTTGCTCCGTCATCAGGAATAACAACAAAAGGTGCTTTTTCCGGAACGGCATCTGACCAAGGCCGATCAGGAATATTAGAGCATGCTGTGATTAAAAACAGGGAAAGGAAATAATAACCTAAAACTCGTATCGTGTTCATAAAATTGAACTAATTAATCTGTAATATTATTAAAATATCGCTGTTTATTTAATAGCTTATGGCACGGGGTCTGAACATTAGCCTGTAAAAGTAATAATTTTGCTGTAAATGAACTTTCTTAATCCGTTATTTTTATTTGGGTTGTTGGCTGTTGCAATACCAATTATCATTCACTTGGTAAATTTACGACGACCACAAAAGGTAGCTTTTTCGACACTTTCCTTTTTTAATGAGCTGCGTAAAAGTACCATTCGTCGAATACGAATCAAACAATATTTGCTGCTTGCCCTGCGAACGCTTGCTATCTTTTTTTTAGCACTTGCCTTGGCCCGCCCTTTTTTGCCTCCAACGATTACAGGATCAGAAAGTTCCACAGAATCCCGATCAGTAGCGATCCTGATCGACAACAGTGCAAGCATGAGCCGTGTGGGCCCCGACGGACCTCTTATTGAGCAGGCTAAGAATGTAGTAACCCAAATTATTGAAAATAGTACCAGTAATGATCAGTTTTTACTTCAAACAACAAATACTGCTGAGATAACGGAGGCCGGATTTATGAATCGTGGAAGGGTTCGTAATCAACTCGAAGATATAACGGCTGTAAACCGCGGACATTATACAGCTGAACAATTTCGACAGCTGTACGATCAACTTTTGGATGCACCGGAAAAGCAGTCGGTACTTTATATTATTTCTGACGGACAGCAGAGTCAACTTTCGGAGTTAGCAGAGATCAATATCCAGGAAGAGTCATCCGAATCAAAGTCAGTGTCGGTACAGTTAATAACACTGGAAGAGGCTGAACAGCGAAACGTGGCGGTTACCTCATTATCACTGGAAAGCCAACTATTAGGGCCGGGTTCTCCGCTAACGTTATCTGTAGAATTACAAAATACGGGAAAGGCACCGGTGGTCAATCAATATGTATCATTGCAGGTGGAAGAAGAGCTATCAGGGCAGTATGAGACATCGCTGGACCCCGGCGAAACCAAAACGTTTTCCTTTGAGATCATCCCTGATGAGGTAGGATATATATCGGGGCGAATTTTACTGGAAGGGGATGAAGTGGAGTTTGATAACAGTAGACACTTTGTTGTTCATATCCCACAACAGCGTTCTATATTATTGGTGAATAATGGTGAAGAGACCACTACTTTTAAGTCATATATTACTCCGGCATTAGAAGCTGCACGAGAATCAAATGCCCGAATTAGGTTTGATGAAGCCACGGTTGATGAAGTAGAGCAGGCAAAGTGGGTCGACTATGATGGTGTTATCTTAAACGGTTTGAACAACATCCCGTCGTACTGGCAGCAAGAATTGCGTCAATATGTACAAGATGGTGGGGGGATTTTGTTTTTTCCCTCAGAAAAGGGAGATGTCGAAAATTATAACCAGTTTTTTAGCTTATTAAATGCCGGACGTTTTGACAATGTAATTGGGGAGTACGGCTCGTTCGAAACGGTTACCAAGATGGCTCCTTTGGAAGAAGGGCATCCTGTGTTAGATGATATTTTCAGGAAGCGAGAGGATGAGGAAATTCGAATCGAGTTACCTTCGCTGTTTTATTATTATCACGAGCAGGTTGCATCCACAGCTGATGCACTCCCTGTGCTTAAAGCAGTAAATGGTGATGCTTTATTGACGGAATACCGTTTTGGAGATGGTATTTTTCTAAAGTCTGCAGTAGGTACTGATCCCGGCTGGTCGAACCTTCCAATAAACCCATTGTTTGCGCCATTGTATTACCGGGCTGTACTCTATACCTCATCTCCCGAACGGGGAGGTCTGCAGCAACATCAACTTGGTGAACCTTTTGAATGGAACAGTATGCTGAAAAGCACAGATGTGACGCTCACGATTAACGGCACCGAATACAAACCAAACGTACAAAGACAATCACAGGGGGTGAATATAGCATACGAAGGACGAGAATGGGAGCCCGGAATACTACGTGTTAGATCGCCGGAAGAAGAAATTGATATTGCCGTAAATCAACATATAATGGAATCGGATTTCGAAACGTTAGACAACGAGCAATGGAATGATATGATGGATGACCAACTGGTGATTTCCGATATGTTGACTGCAGAAAATATTTCCAACGAACAACTACAAGAACAACTTCGAACAGCCGTTTTTGGTAAAGAAATATGGAATTGGTTTGTTTGGATCGCATTGCTTTTTTTAATTACAGAAACCTTGGTTAGTCGCCTATATAAAGCAGAGTCTATCTCTTAATGATATGATTAATCTTGATGCTGATATCGTTTTTTTGTTTGTGCTGAGTGTTTTCACGCTGGGTGCTGCCATTTTGGCTACAGTATCTGTAATTAATGTTGTACGGTTGCGTAATGTGCGGCTCAGTTGGAAAACCGGCAAATTAGGCGGATACCCGCTTTTTTCAACGTTATTTATGATAACAGTATTTGCTGCCGGAGCCCTGGCGTTTTATCAGGGGGCGATGAATGCAATGATTTTGGCAGGATTATATTGCTGGCTTGGTTTTTGTTGGTTTACTACCAGTTATTTTGCTGCAAAGCGATTTATTACTGATAACGGAATTGTCAAAAATGTTAATGAACCATCCCAGACAGTTGCTTGGCATCAGATTTGTGATTTTGTAGAAACAGAGTCTGACACACATGCTAAATATATTTTTATATATGATACCGGTAAATACAGTAAAGTCGATGATTTGTTGAGGTTAGAGCTACAGGTTCCTAATCACAAAAAGGAATATTTCCAGAAGTTAATATCACATAAACTCGGTCGGCGAATTCGTTGTTATGTAAAGGATGACATAAATATCCAGCAGTTTAAACAGTTATAATATCAACTTTTAGATTTTACTCATTTGTTCGAAGAGATACGAAATTCAGACATTGTTCAGGAACGGGCCATCTTGGTAGGTGTGTATGGTCCTGAAACTCCCCGCGTGCAAGCTGAGGAGTATTTAGATGAGCTTGAACTACTTACCTATACGGCTGGTGGCGTTACGGTCGACAAGGTATTGCAAAATCGGATGCACCCTGATCCTTCCTCCTATGTGGGTTCGGGAAAGTTGCGCCAGCTAAAGTCTATGAAGGGCGAAAAAAATATCGATACCTTTATTTTTGATGATGATCTGTCCCCCACACAGATACGGAATATTGAAAAGGAGACCAAGGCCAAGGTGTTAGATCGCAGTGGCTTAATCTTGGATATTTTTGCTTCGCGTGCTCAAACGGCCGCAGCAAAAACGCAGGTTGAGCTGGCTCAGTTGCAATATCTCTTGCCCCGATTGACCCGCTTTTGGACACACTTATCCCGCCAGCAAGGGGGTATTGGAACGCGTGGACCTGGTGAATCTCAAATTGAGATGGACCGTCGTATGATTGATAAACGCATTGCCACGTTAAAAGATAAGTTGGATAAGATTGATCAGCAGCGACAGACACAACGTAAGGGACGGTCAGACAAAGTGCGTATTTCGTTGGTTGGATATACCAATGCTGGTAAATCAACGTTGATGAATGCCTTAACGAATACTAAAGTATTGGCAGAAAACCGACTTTTTGCTACCCTCGATTCGACGGTGCGGCAGTACGAAATCGGGAACCACGAAGCGCTATTGTCAGATACTGTTGGTTTTATACGGAAACTGCCTCATGATCTTATAGCCAGCTTTAAATCGACGCTGGATGAGGTTCGTGAGTGCGACATTTTATTACATGTCGTCGATGCTTCATCGCGGGTGGTCCAAGATTATATTGATGTGGTCGATGATACGCTTGAGGATATGGACGTTAGTGATAAAAAGAATCTCTTGGTGTTTAATAAGATGGATGCCATTGATGCTCCTCGTATTACTGAACTTAAAAGGGCCTACCCCGATGCAGTATTTATTTCTGCCGAACGGGGAATTGGACTCGATAAGTTAGAAGGTAGAATTAAGGAACTTATTGAAGAGGATTTCGTAACAGAAACTATGATGATACCGGCCGCGAAATATGAAGGCGTTGCTTTTTTACATCGCGAGGCGAATATTTTGGAAAAGAAATATGTAGGTTCGGATATAAAGGTTACGTTTAGAATAGACAAGGCAGACCTGATGAGGCTTAATACAATACTTGACAATATTGATACTGCCGAATCGGTTATGTAATAAAATGTATTATATTATCTACTGATGCTTGCAAATAAATCCATAACGAAAACTGAGTTCCAGCCCTTGAAAGGTAGTCATACCGTTGGAGAGGCCAGAAATCGTATGCGCGATGAGCAAGTAAACGCGCTGCCTGTGGTAGACCCAACGACAAAAAAATTAGTGGGACAAATTCGGAGTGAGCAACTTTCGGAAGTTGAGGATGATCAGAAGGTCTCTGAGCTCCAAGTGGATCAACTTATTAAACTTTTTGAAGGGCAACATGTTTTTGAAGGGGCTCGGTTGATGTTGCAGTATGAGCTTAACCTACTACCGTTAGTCAATGAAGAGTCAACATTTTTAGGTGTGATTACCAAACAGAAAATTTTGGAATCCATTTCCCACATGTTGAACCTGGAACAAACAGGGTCAGTATTGACTATTGAAATTGAACCCATTGATTTTTCGTTATCCGAAGTAGTACAAGTGATTGAAACGGAAGGAGCAAAAATATTGGGGATTACGGTAGAACGGCCTGATCGTAATCATCAGGCATTTGAGGTATCAGTGAAGCTTAATTTAAAGGATATTTCGCGTGTGACAGCCGCTTTAAAAAGATATGGATATAGCGTGCTGGCTGAGTCGGAAAATACGGTTTTTGAAAATGATTTAGAGTATCGGGCCGACGAACTGTTAAAATACATAGACATGTAAATCTATGTATAATCTTCGGATTCCCCTCTCATTGTTGCGGAACAAAAACGCAACTCTTGATATATTCAGTAATAACTGAAACACGAACTTTATTCATTAATGATTAACGTGCGCCGAATTCTAAGCCTATTTTTAGTCGGTTTTTTATTGGGATTTCTGCAATTACAAGCTCAAGAAGTACAGCAACCTGTTTCGCAGGACTATAATGAGGGGAGGGAGCTTTTTGATAACGGCTTTTATGAAGAGGCCGCTGCTGAGTTTGAAAAGTTTTTAGCTTCGCACAATGAGCATCAATTAGCTACCTCAGCGAATTACTATTTGGTCCGTGCGAAAGCCAAAATGGATTCGCTAAACCAGACGGTGTTTTTCGAAGAATTTATAGATGAATATCCCTACTCTGATTTTTCTTCAAAACTGTTATTTGATCTTGGTAATACTGCTGACAGTGTAGGCAACTATAAACATGCAGAGAATTATTACAACCGGGCATTAAAGCTGGGGTTAAATGATAAGAACTCCGCTCGAGCATATTACTGGCTTGGAGAAGCGGCTGCCGCTGATAGCAATTTTGTGAATGCCCGAAGCTATTTTATGACGCTTGCCGAGGATCACCCCCGATCTGAGTGGGCCCCCAAAGCTCTTTATGCACGAGGACGGTTATACCTGAGTGAAAATAAATATGATTCTGCAACAGTAGCATTTGAGATCTTGAAAGATCGGTATCCTAATAATGAGATGAGCCGCCGAGTGGGTACGGCATTAGGAGAATCATATTATCAGCAGGGAAAGTATAAAAAGGCTATTGAAGCACTTGAAAACGCGATGCCGCATCTTGATGGGGAACTACGCTCAAAAGGGGTATACCTTATTGCCGAAAGTCATAATTATTTGGGCAATTATGATGAGGCTTCCAAATACTACCTCCAATATATCAATCAGAATAAGGGCAGCGACAAGGTACGGGTAGCTCACTATGGATTGGGTTGGTTGTATCACAAACAAGAAATTTATCACTGGGCCGCTCGTGAATTTGGTAAAGCTGCCGAAGGAAATGATGAGACAGCCCGAAAGGCCCTGTATTACAAAGCGGTAAATGAAAAACTTGGTTCGCGATATCCCGAGGCCCTCGGTACGTTTCGTACTTTTGGGGACCGTTTTCAAGAGGGACTTTGGGTTGAACAGGCCTATTACGAATGGGCAGTAACAGCTTACGAGGTAGGACGGCATACTGAAGCAATTAATGCTCTTTTACCGCTGGTGCGAAGTGATGAAGAGCTCGATTGGAAAGGAAAGGTTTATACGTTGTTAGGGGAGGCTTATTTTGCCAATAAAGAATATACTCGGGCATTGCAGGCTTTTGAAGCCGCAGAGAAGGTAACGAATGTGGATCCCCAAATTAAACGGCAAGCAAAATTTCAAAAAGCGTGGGTGCAGTACAGCAATCAAGCGTATGGAGTAGCTCAACCTACTTTTAAATCGATATACAGCGAAGCCCCCGATTCAAAACTGGGTCAGGAAGCACTGTTTTGGAGTGCCGATGCGCTTTATAAAATGGAGGATTACGGTCCTGCTGCACAACAGTTTGCAGAGTTCGTATCACGCTACCCGGATCATGAAATGATAGGTCCGGCCAACTATGCATTGGGATGGAGCTATTTCAAAAATGGAGAATATGAGCGTGCCATCGACCCGTTTATAACATTTTATGAGGATTATGAAGCCCCGGATGTGGCTTTATATCCCTATGATACCGATACTCAGCTTCGCATTGGAGATGCCTACTACGCGATAAGCGATTATGACAATGCTGTTTCATATTATCAGGAAGCAATTGGTGCCGAGCCTGGCGGTGATTATGCGATGTTTCAGATGGCGAATAGTTATTATCGCGATGATGAAACTTATGATGCAGTAACGACCTTTCGCCGTTTTTTACGGATTTATCCTTATAGTAAATTTCGTGAGCAGGCCCAATATAACATTGCTTATATTTATCTGAATACCGGGAACTTTACGCAGGCCATCGAAGAGTTTAAAGAAGTAATTAATAAATATCCCAATACGGAATGGGCAGCTCGGGCACAGTACAATATTGGGGATGCGTACTATAATGCGGGTGATTACGAAGAAGCGATCGCGGCCTATAAAGGCGTGATGCAAGAATATCCACAGAGTGAATACATTATTGAGGCCGTAAATGGCATTCAGTATTCCCAGATGTCGTTGGGACAAGCCGATTCGAGTTCAGCTATTTTGGAGGATTTTATCGCCGATCATCCGCAAACCTCAATGGCCGATCGATTACGGTTCCGTCAGGCCGATAACCGGATGCAATCAGGAAACTACCAAGCGGCGATCGATGAATTTCAGCAATATATCCGCATTACGAATAACCAAGAGTTATTACCTGATGCGTACTTTAATTTGGCCAATGCTTACGAGCAAACCGACAAAATTGCCAAAGCTGTTGAGGAGTACGAGCGGATCGTGGATGAATTTCCGAGCTCAGAACGAGTTGGACCATCATTGGCCTCATTAGGACGAATTGCTTATTCCCGTGTGAATTATCAAGAATCGTTTAATTATTTTGAACGTCTTGCAGAAGAGGGGGGCAAATATCGGCAGGAAGCCTACATTGGTATGGGCAATGCCCAGTTGGCAATGAATAACTTAGCCGAGGCTGAAAAGTGGTATCAGTCTGCATTAGAAAATGATTCGGCATATGCTCCCGCTCAAGTTGGCCTTGCTAAAGTTGCTATTGAAGAAGAGCGGTATGAGGGGGCGGAAGAGTTTTTAAATCCCATTGCAGAATCAAATACCACAGAAATAGGAGCGGAAGCACAGTATTATTTAGGGATTATTTATCAGCAGCAGGGAAGTTTTGAGCAGGCTGTGAAAGCGTATTCCAATGTAAATATTTTGTATGAAGCATTTAGCGATTGGGTGGCAAAAGCCCTTCTTAGACGAGCAGAAAGCTATATTCAAATGGGGCAGCGAGGAGAGGCGCGTTCTACACTCAATACGTTAATTGAAAACCATCCCGATACCCCACAGGCAAAAGAAGCAAAACAACTTTTGGATAACCAGTAGTTTATGGATCAGCAAGTACGTCCGGCGCAATCACTTTTAGGAACCCTGCACCTACCAGCAGATAAGTCTATTTCCCACCGTTCCATCATGTTTGCATCATTACATGATGGAACCTCAACGATTACAAATTTTTCAGATGCCGCTGATCCTCACAGCACAATTGACTGTATGCGTGGTCTGGGGGTTTCCATTCAGGAGGATGGAGACCAAATAGTGGTGGAAGGTGTTGGCCGAAGCGGGTTCGTTAAACCTGATGAATCACTGGACTGCGGCAACTCTGGAACTACCATGCGCCTGCTGAGTGGTATTGTTGGCGGGGCCGGGGTATCGGCAACGTTAATTGGAGATGAGTCGCTTTCAGCCCGAACGATGAAGCGTATTATCGACCCGCTTGCGGAAATGGGAGTGACTATTGATGCTCGTAATGATGATTATGCTCCATTACACATCTCTCGGTCTAATGCGTTAAAGCCGCTGCATTTTCCGCTGCCTATTCCCAGTGCACAGTTAAAATCGTGTGTACTGTTGGCTGGTTTATTTGGGGATGAGGAGACCGAAGTTATTGAAACGTTACCCAGTCGGGATCATACGGAGCGTTTGTTAGGTTTGCCGATTGAAAAAAACGGAAATCAGAAAATTATTACGAGCTCTAAACAGGATACGATTCCAGAACAGTCGTATCGTATCCCCAATGATTTTTCAGCGGCAGCATTCTGGTTGGTGGCTGGGGCAATTCATCCCGATGCAGAAATTGTGTTGCCCAATGTGGGTATGAATTCCACCCGAACGGGCGCGCTGGATATCCTGCAAAAAATGGGTGCTGATATTACTATCGAAAATAGGCACAAAGAAGGGGCCGAGCCGGTAGCGAATGTAACCGTTTGCAGTTCTGACCTTCAACCGGTTGAGATAACCGAAGAAATCGTCCCCAACTGTATTGATGAACTCCCCATTTTGACGATTGCGATGTTGTTTGCTGATGGCATATCCCGGATTTCAGGGGCTGAAGAGCTGCGTCATAAAGAAACCGATCGGTTGGCCGCTATGGCAGAAATATTGGAAAAAGCTGGGGCTGACTTTACTGAATATGAGGATGGTTTCGAAATTAAGGGAGATCCCGATTTTATGCCTGAGGCAGCAACGTATAACAGTTATCACGATCACCGTATCGCAATGTCTGCTGCTGTACTTAGTTTAATGGCAAGTAAATCGTCCCAAATACAGGGTGCCGAATGTACTGCCATTTCTTATCCTTCCTTTTGGGATGATGTCGCACTTCTGACGAATTGATCTTCCATTCCGCAAATCTGACAATTCATTTTTATTCATGACGTAATAATGCCAATACGTCATAAAAGTATCCCCCCGAAACAGGTTGGCATTGTGATTGCTCATATAAAAGTGAATTTGAAATAATTGGGTAAATCCATGAATGATTTTACGATTGACATCGAACAACAGCTAAACAAGCTGGGTAAAGATATCCAAGAGTTTGTTGAGCGGATTGTACCGCTCGAAGATCGCGGACATGATTTTGCCCCGGCTTGCGATATTGTGGAAAGTGATGAAACCTATATTATAAAACTGGATTTACCTGGTTTGTCGAAAAAGGAAATTAATATTGCTCTTAAAGAGCATGTGTTAACAGTGAAGGGCGAACGGGCCGAGGAATTGAATGATTCTGAAGTTTATCGCCGACAGGAGCGTTCAACGGGTGTGTTTTCACGTTCGTTTGCGCTGCCACAAAATGTGAATACTGCTGAAATAGATGCGGTATTCCGCAATGGTGTTTTATCAATTACAATGCCAAAGTCGGAAGTTCTCAATGACGGAGAATCTATTCCGATCAAATAAACAGTTTAAACAATAGTGTCATGCTGAACTTGTTTCAGCCACTGAGCACATAACGTAATGAGATCCCGAAACAAGTTCGGGATGACATGAAGTTCAAGAATTTGAGCAAAAAGAATTAACAATAAAACAAAAAATCATAAACTACTATTATGGGAAAGATTATTGGAATTGACTTAGGTACGACCAACTCCTGCGTTGCTGTAATGGAGGGAAGTGAGCCTACTGTGATTCAAAACTCAGAAGGCGGACGCACAACCCCATCGGTTGTGGCTTTCTCCAAAGACGGTGAACGTCTTGTTGGCGCACCTGCCAAACGACAGGCAATTACGAATCCGGAGAAAACGATTTCTTCAATTAAACGTTTTATGGGGCGCTTCTTTGATGAGGTAAAAGAAGAATCTAAGCAGGCCTCTTACAAAATCGTTAAAGGCGATGATGATACTGCGCGCGTTCAGATTGAAGATCGTAAGTATGCTCCGCAGGAAATTTCTGCTATGGTGCTTCAAAAGATGAAGCAAACTGCAGAAGAGTATCTCGGTGAAAAAGTTACGGAAGCCGTAATTACGGTTCCTGCTTATTTTAATGATGCGCAGCGTAAGGCTACGCAGGAAGCAGGTGAAATTGCCGGTCTTGATGTAAAACGAATTATTAATGAGCCTACTGCTGCTTCGCTGGCTTACGGTCTTGACAAGAAAGATCAAGATCAAACGATTGCCGTTTATGACTTAGGTGGTGGTACGTTTGATATTTCCATCCTTGAGCTTGGCGACGGGGTGTTTGAAGTGAAATCTACCAGCGGTGATACACACCTTGGTGGGGACGACTTCGACTCTCGTCTGATCGATCATTTGGCCAAAGAGTTTAAGAAAGATGAAGGTATTGATCTGCGCGAAGACCCAATGGCAATGCAGCGCCTAAAAGATGCTGCTGAGAAAGCAAAAATTGAGCTTTCCAGCTCACAAAAAACGAATGTGAACTTACCGTTTGTTACCGCTACGGATTCAGGACCTAAGCACCTGAATATAGATATTACTCGATCAGAGTTTGAAAAAATGATCGACGACTTGGTTCAGAAGACAATGGATCCTTGCAAGAAGGCGTTAGGCGATGCCGACTTGAGTAAGAGTGATATTGATCAGGTTATATTGGTCGGTGGTTCTACCCGAATTCCAAAGATTCAGGAAGTTGTTAAAGATTTCTTTGGCAAAGATCCAAGCAAGGGCGTAAACCCTGATGAGGTTGTTGCCGTGGGTGCTGCTATCCAAGGTGGTGTAATGTCTGGTGATGTAGATGACGTTGTACTACTTGATGTTACACCATTGTCGCTTGGTATTGAAACGCTCGGCGGTGTATCTACGCAGCTTATCGAAGCAAACACGACCATCCCAACCAGCAAGACGGAAACATTCTCTACTGCTGCTGACAATCAAACCAGCGTAGAAATTCACGTGCTGCAGGGTGAGCGTGCCAAAGCGCAGGATAACCGAACGCTTGGACGATTCCACTTAGACGGAATTCCACCGGCACCACGTGGCGTTCCCCAAATTGAGGTTAAGTTCGATATTGATGCTGACGGTGTGCTCAATGTAAGTGCCAAAGATAAAGGTACTGGCAAAGAACAGAGCATTCGCATTGAATCTTCTTCCGGATTATCCGAAGAAGAGATCGAGAAAATGAAGGAAGCGGCCGAAGAGCATGCTGAAGAGGATGAACGCATCCGCGAGCGTGCCGAGAAACTCAACAAGGCCGACAGTCTTGTGTTCTCTACACGAAAGCAACTTGATGAGCATGAAGATAAAATCTCTGATGAAAATAAAGAGAAGATCGAAGCTGCACTTGAGAAAGTGAAAGAGCTCCACGATCAAGAAAAAGTGGATGAACTCGACGATGCCATGGAAGAATTGAATAATGCATGGTCAGAAGCTTCACAAGAGATTTATCAGTCAGCTGCTCAAGGACAAGGTCAGCCAGGTGCAGGCGCTGGACCCGGTGCCGCAGCAGGTGCTGCTGCCGGAGCAGGTGCTCCAAACGGAGCCCAGGGAGCTGAAGCTGATCAAGGCGGCGGTGATGAAGACGATGCCGTTGATGCTGATTTTGAAGTTGTCGATGAAGACGACAAAGAATAACAGCAGACCTTAATGACAGTTAAAAGCCTCTCACCATGTGGTGAGGGGCTTTTTTATTTAGTCCATGTCTTAAAACAGAAGTTAGGGGAGCTGATTTCAAAGCCTTATATTTGGAAGGAAATTTAGTGATACCTCAGAAGTGAACAGCAATATCTTTACAACAGATTTTCTAATTATTGGAAGTGGTGCTGCCGGTTTAAATGCAGCACTACATGCCAGTCAATTTGGTGAAGTTATTCTTGTTACCAAATCCAGTCTTAAAGCCAGTAGCAGTTACTGGGCCCAAGGTGGCATTGCAGCTGTATGTGATGCCAACGACAGTTTTGAAAGTCACCAACAGGATACTCTTGATGCCGGCCGCGGATATTGTGATGAGCAAGCGGTCGAAATTATAGTTAAAGAGGGATCAGAAAGGGTTCGAGAGTTAATTGATAGAGGAATGGCGTTTGATAGCTCAAATGGTAAGCTTGAACTCGGTCTGGAAGGAGGACACTCCAATCGGCGTGTGTTACATGCCAATGGAGCGGCTACCGGAAAAGCATTGATTGATTTCTTGATGGCTCAGGTTATCAACCAACCTAATATCGAAATTATTGAGAGCACTTTTGTTTATGCGTTAATGATTAATGAGGATGGGTGTTTTGGAGCTAAGGCCTATTGTTATCAGGATGAAAAATTGCTGACGTTGCAAAGTCCCATAACTATTTTAGCAACCGGCGGATATTCGAGACTATATCAGCGCAGTACCAATCCACACACCTCAACCGGTGATGGACTGTGGCTGGGATACAATGTGGGTGCCGAGCTTAAGGACTTAGAATTTATCCAATTTCATCCTACTGTTTTTTACGCCGAAGATGGGACTACCTTTTTGATTAGTGAAGCCGTCCGTGGGGAAGGAGCTCGTTTGTATAATGAAGCCGGTGAACGGTTTATGAATGATCATCCCCAAAAAGAACTGGCCCCGAGAGATATCGTTTCCCAAGAAATATTCAGACAGATCCAAGAGCATAAATCCCAATTTGTGTATCTGGATGTTCGTCATTTGGATGTTGATAAATTGCGAAATCATTTTCCTTCTTTAATGCAGCGAATTGAAGATCAAGGAGTTGATATAACATGTGAAGGTATTCCGGTTGCTCCATCTGCCCATTATTGTATTGGCGGTATTGCTACTGATTTAGATGGGCAAACATCCGTAACGGGACTTTATGCCTGTGGTGAAGTGGCTGCAACAGGAGTCCATGGGGCTAATCGATTGGCAAGCAATTCGTTGCTCGAATGTTTGGTGTTTAGTAAACGAGCGATCGATCACGCAGTTACAAATGATCGGACTGTCACCGTGACTTCTGTTCCAGGTGGTTTTGAAGTAAACAAAGAGTTGGAGCCACTTTTTTCTGAGTTACAACAGAACGTTTCCAACATATTGAGTAAGCATGTAGGAATCCAACGCCATAAAAAAGGTTTGGAAGAGGCTTATGATGTGTTCGATCAATTGCAGATGAATTTACCATCGAGCAAAAATGAATATTACACTTTGCGTTCGCAAGGAATGTTACAGATTGCAAAATTTATAACAATGTCAGCCCTGCAGCGTGAAGAAAGCCGTGGGGTGCATACACGCACCGACTATCCTGAATTGGATCCTCAAAGTAATCACAATACATTTTATAGAGAACGTTTTAAGGTTTTATCAGTATGACGAATAACTTAGATTCTATAACAGTTGATAATGTAGTTGTTGAAGCACTGATTGATCGTGCTTTTGATGAGGATGTACAATCCGGCGATGTAACTACAAATGCTATTGTTGATAAAACGCAGCAGGCACGTGCCGTTTGGGTGGCAAAAGAGCAGGGGATTGTAGCAGGACTCGATGTTGCAAAGCAAGTGTTTGAATATTTGGATCCTTTAGTAGTCTGGGAACCGAATGTTGAAGATGGAACTATAGTAGACGAAGGTACTGAAATCGTTACTCTAAAAGGAAGAGCCCGAGCACTTTTGACCGCCGAGCGGATTGCCTTGAATATAGCTCAGCGAATGTCTGGAATTGCTACTATGACACAAAAGTTTGTAGATGCTGTTGATGAATATTCTGTAGAAATTTTAGATACTCGAAAAACGGTTCCGGGCTTTCGGCAGTTAGATAAATATGCCGTACAGGCCGGTGGCGGAACGAATCACCGCATGGGACTCTACGATATGGCTATGGTTAAAGATAATCATATTGTGGCAGCAGGGAATATCACAGAAGCAGTTCAGAAGATTAGAAACTCCAGTCCTGAGATTCAAGTTGAGGTAGAGACTGTGACTTTAGATCAGGTAAGAGAAGCGCTTGCCGCTGGGGCCGATGTCATTATGCTTGATAATATGAGTATTGAGCAGATGAACAAAGCCGTGGAAATTATTGGTTCGAGAGCTCATACTGAAGCATCGGGCAATGTAACACTTGATACTGTGAAAGAAATTGCTGCGACTGGTGTGGATTATATTTCCATTGGAGCGCTAACACATTCGGTGAAAGCGTTCGATATTAGTCAGCGTTTAACGTATATCAATAATCATTAGAAGTAGAATTCAATAACAATTATGAAGACCCAGGAACTTGTTGATGGGATTAAGAAACTAAAAGAAGAAAAGAATGCGGTCATCTTAGGACATAATTACATGGTGCCTGAGGTGCAGGATATTGCTGATTATTTGGGTGATTCTCTTGGTCTTTCGCACCAGGCGGCCGAAACGGATGCCGAGATGATCGTTTTTTGTGGCGTACACTTTATGGCGGAGACAGCGTCGATTATTTCGCCGGATAAAACGGTGCTTATTCCTGATTTAGATGCCGGTTGTTCATTGGCCGACAGTATTACCGTTGAACAGCTTCGGGAGTGGAAAACAGAGCATCCTGATGCAGTAGTAGTTACCTACATTAATACGACAGCAGCTATTAAAGCCGAGTGTGATTATTGCTGTACCTCTTCGAATGCCGTAGATATTGTGGAGTCGATTCCCGAGGATAAAGAAATTCTGTTTTTACCGGATAAGTTTTTGGGATCCTATGTAGAGATGGTTACCGGACGCGAGCTTAATATATGGGACGGTGCGTGTCATGTGCACGAAAAAATTGGAGAAGTTAATTTAGCCGAAAAACAGGAAGAATATCCCGATGCTGAAATTTTGATACATCCCGAATGTGGTTGCTCAACCTCTTGTATGATGAAATCGGCCATGTATTTTGATTGTAAAGACGGTCATATTCACTCCACCAGTGGTATGTTAGAGCAAGCGCAAGAATCGGATGCCGAAGAATTTGTAGTGGCTACGGAGACCGGCATATTGCATCGCATGCGAAAAGAAAATCCAGGTAAGAAGTTTTACCCGGCGAATGAAAATGCAGTTTGTGAATACATGAAAATGATCAATCTCGAGAAGTTGTATGATGCCTTGAAATACGAGCAGTATGAGGTGAAAGTAGATGCTGAATTGGCCGAGCGGGCCCATTTGCCAATCGAACGAATGTTGAGCATCGCCTAAAACATTACAATTGTTTTAATTTTTGATAGACTCTTGAAAACTGCATGTCATCCTGAACTTGTTTCAGGATCTGTAAACCCTTCAAAAGTCATTTAGATTTTAGAAAGTATCTCATGAATATCTTAGGTATAGAGTCATCATGTGATGAAACGGCGGCGGCTGTTTATACAGATGGTGGCTTGCAGTCAAATATTATAGCTTCGCAAGCAGTGCATGAGCAGTATGGAGGAGTCGTGCCCGAGTTGGCTTCCCGAGCTCATCATAAAACGATTTGGCGTACAGTGCAGCAATCGCTGGATGAAGCTGATACTTCACTGGACGCTATTGATGCCGTAGCCGTAACACAAGGGCCTGGGCTGATGGGGTCGCTGCTGGTAGGACTTTGTTTTGCCAAAGGATTGTCTCTTTCCCGAAATATTCCACTTGTAGGAGTCAATCATATGGATGCACATATCTATGCTAATTTCATTGATAATCAGCCGGAATATCCGTTTGTGTCGCTTACGGTTTCTGGTGGACATACACAGTTAGTTCATGTTACGGGGGCTTTTGAGCATACATTATTGGGACAAACCCGTGACGATGCGGCCGGAGAAGCCTTTGATAAAATTGGGAAAATATTAGGTCTACCATATCCCGCAGGTCCGGTTATTGATGAGCGATCGAAGCAGGGAGATCCTGATTTTCATGACTTTCCGCAGGCAATGCTGGACAACGATTTTGAGTTTAGTTTTTCGGGATTAAAGACCGCAGTGAAATACTTTCTTGAGGAGCAGGATAATCGGGAGCAATTTCTGGAAGATCATGTGGATGATATTTGTGCCAGCGTTTCGTATGCCATTACTGAAGTTCTTGTGAAAAAGTTGCGTAATGCCATTGAGCATACAAAAGTGAGCACTATAGCTCTTGCAGGAGGGGTATCTGCAAACTCCATGCTGCGCAGAAAAGCTACTGAATTAGCTGAACAAACAGGGTGTACATTGTACATCCCCAAGTTAGCCTACTGCACTGATAACGCTGCGATGATTGCTATCACCGGTTATATGATGGCCGAACGCCAAATGTATGCGGATATGAATATGAAGCCCTTTGCAAACTTGAAGGCCCTGGAGAGAATGAATATGTAAGGAGGGGTTACCAAAACCTTTTTGAAATTGCTATACCTAAGGTATTAGCTCAGCGATTACACACATTTTACAGTATAGCTTTTCACATCAATCCCTATGTTTTATCAAAAACATGCGCATGATTTAGACAAAACATAACTATCTTTTGATAAAAACATAGTTATGTTTTTAGGGATCAGTTATTGAAAACGCTTGGAAGCTGCCACAGCTAACGCATCTACTCGATTATTGCGTTCATTATCAGCATGACCTTTGACCTTAATCCATTCAACCTTATGAGGTTTCATAGCTTCAAGCATCTCCTTCCATAAATCCTGATTTTCAACCGGTTTTTTATTCGCCTTTTTCCATCCACGCTTTTGCCAACTGTCAATCCAGCCCTGCTTAAAAGCATTAACAATAAGCGCACTGTCACTGTGGATTTTTACATGGCAGGGTTGGTTAATAGCATTTAGTGCTTCGATGACGGCGCGCATCTCCATACGGTTATTTGTGGTATGGTCGGCCCCGCCGGTGAGTTCCTTTTCTTCCCCGTTCCATTGCAGGAGTACGCCCCATCCACCCGGGCCAGGGTTTCCGCTGCAGGCACCATCTGTGAATACAATAACCGTTTTCCTCTTTTTGTTAGACATAGCGTTTAGTAATTGGAGCTAATTTTGCAGTTGTATGTTGTGCAGATTCGGCTACAGCCGTCGCCCAGTTTGAAGAATCTCCTCCGGCATAAATAATGCTTCGGCTCGAGTTGATAAGCGGAATTCCAGAATGCTGATCCAGCACCTCATTTAGTGCCGATATTGATCCCCCCTGTTTACCCACCCCGGGAATAAGTAGTGGTGATTCAGAAAACTGGTTGATAACTGGGGTCAGCTCGTTTGCCTTTGTTGCGCCAACCACCATTCCAATGGCTGTTTTACTGTTTCTTTGTTTTGTACGAAGTTCTTTAGCTATGAAGCTGGAAACAGTTTTTCCATTCGATAAATTTTTTAGCAGAATATCTTTGGCACCGATATTTGAGGTAAGCGTGAGTACGTAAACCCCTTTTGTGGCATTATTCAGAAAGGGATCAAGCGTTTCAAAACCCATCAATGGGTTCAGGGTTACTGCATCTACTGCAAAGCGTTTGAAAAAGGCTTTGGCATAGTGTTCAGCGGTGGAACTGATATCCCCGCGTTTAGCATCAGCAATAACGATTTTATCTTCTGGAATATGATCTAAAATATTAGCAAATGTATCCCATCCGTTAGGGCCCAAGGCCTCAAAAAAACCTAAGTTAGGTTTGTAGGCCGCACAGTAATCAGCCGTTACATTAATTACTTTTTTGAGGAACTGCTCTACTTTTTGGTGGGCAGGTTGATCCGAGGAAATAATAGGTTCCGGCATGAGGTCGAGATTGGGATCAAGACCTACACACAAGGTAGAACGATTCTTTTTTACCGTTGATAGAAGTTTTTCGTTAAAAGTCATTTAGTAAATCAATTTAAGTTCAGCGGAAGATACAAAGGGCAAGAGGGAATCGAAATCCTACTAATAAAAAAAGCGGAGGGGAATCCCCTCCGCTTTGGTAATGTGATTCGTTAATGTTAATTGGCTACAGGAAACCCTTCCGGAATTTTGGATACATTTATTTTCTCAATTCCCGCATTCATGGAGTTGTTAATTGCTTCAATAGTTTCGTTGGCAATAACAGCAGATCCCCGGTTTGTGGGATGTACGCCATCAAAACTGAACAGCTCTCCGGGCACTGGCCGCAGATTTAGTCCATTTGTTTGGTAGCCCTCTTCGCCCCCAGAACTCTGAAAGGTATTAAAGGTTTCAGCGAAGATCTGATTGATATCTACAACCGTAAATCCAGCAGAAGCAGCCACATTCTCAATAGTGGCATTATACTGTTGGACAGCACCGGCTGCCTGTTCCAATTCAGAACTACCTTGCGGGCCTCCCGCAGGTCCATCAAGCACTAACTGATCGGGAATTGCTGTTTGTGGTTGAACCGGAGGTTGAGCTTCTCCGGCTTGAACTTGCGCAAAATATTCTTGGGCCGAAAGCAGAGGAAAATCTGCTTGACGCATAACACGTGATCCGCCATTAGCTTCAATATAGATATCGAAATTCCCTTGCTCGGTCACCAGTTGGTAACTTTGGCTTTCCTCATTGTATACTATCGCTCCTTGTTGTTCTAACTGTGTTCTAAGATAGAATACATAGGGAATAGTAGTTACATCGGGAATATTATATACGACCACATTTGCTCCCGTTGATCCAAGCGCTTGTGCTGAGCCTTGGTAAAGCTGATCGAAATCATTGGGATTGGTAATCGGTTGCCCTTCTCCACCAGAAGTAACAAAGCCTAATACATCGTTATTGCCTAACCAAAAGGTAACAAGAGAAGGATCTTGTTTGGCAACTTGGTTATGTAGGTTAGGTGCATCTTTTGCCAGTTCTGATTGTTCTATCACAATGCCGTAAAAGGGATTATAATCGGGACGACTGTCATCAGTTGCTCGTTCTTTTAAATCCCCGCTGTTATTTGGATTTAAATAATCGACAAGCACAGCACCGGGAATCCCAAGGTTAGCAAATGGTTTTTCTGCTTGTGTGGTTGGAGAACCCATGGAACTATTTGTAATTGTCTGAACGGGATCCAGATTCGTGAGTTCAATACGTCCATCTCCACTGCTGATGCCCGGATCGCTGATGATTGGCTGTGTAAAACCCTCCGACTGATTTACTTGCCGTGCAATAAGGTTTGGATAAGAGTATTTCTGTCCGGATTGATAAAGTGCATTATTCTGGAATCCAGCAGTCAAACTGTTACCCACAGCAACATATGAAGAAAAATCAGCATCGCCGGTATCGACTGGATCAACATCCAGATCCTGATAATCCTCACAGGCTGTAAAAAGTGCCAGTATCAGAACCAGCGAAAGTAATTTTTTGGAATGTGTCAGTAAATAATTCATAGCGTAAGTCCCTTTATTCAATTATAAATTCAGTGTAAAGCCTAAGCCCGGTAGATTGGCATAGGTAGTATAGACACCGTCAATAGCACCCTCGTGTGTATTGGTTACCTTGCGTTGTTTGGCCCGGATAAAGATGTATGAAGCGTCAACAGCCAAGTAATCGGTAACCTGGTAGCTTAGTCCACCTGAAAATAACCAGCGGTCGGAATCTGGGAGGGTGGGATCCACATAGCGATCTCGAATAGGGTTTTCATCATACGCAATACCCCCGCGAACGGTGAGATTTTCAACGGGCAGTTCCGTGTATTCAGCACCAAAGCGCAGCTGCCAAGAATCTTTGTAATTTCGTTCATTGGTGATAGTATTACCTCCCAGTGCAGGTACTGGCTGATCAAACTCAATATTCAATTCATCATAACTGGACCAGCCCCACCACACGTAATCAAGTTCGGTAGTTAATCCTTCAATAGGTTCTACATTGAGGGCGACAACATAACTGGCAGGCAGCGTAATTTCGGCTCCACCTTGTGCCGAGGAGGGGAATCCTACGCTTAGGTTTTGGAAGGTAGCATCCCCCTCAAATTCAGTGGTAACTTCGCTACGGTACATAAAGCCGAGCGTTATGTTATCGGTGGGATCATATTGAACACCGGCATTAAATCCAAAAGCCGGTTCCTTGAGTTCTCCATCGAGGGTAAAAGTGCCTTCGGGGCTAAAAGAAGTAACAGCACGACTTAGTTTTACTTCTCCATGTGCTGCAATTCTAAGACCGGCCCCAACACGGATGTTCCCAATACCTGTATTGGAGAATTCATAACCAACAGATGGAGTAACAAATAGTGTTTGAATACTGGTTTCAATAGAGGAACCTCTACCTACCCAATCTTCAGGCCATTTTGTGCCTAAACCAAATGGAGCATTGACGCCAATACCCGCCGTCAGATTATCGGTTATTTGATATGACCCATAGAAATTAGGTACAAGAAATTCCTGTTTCTCCATTACAGTTTCTTGTCCGGCAGGGGCCAGGGGGGAGAGGTTTCGGAAGGTGGAACGTGGAGCAATAATAGTGGCTCCGCCCGTGATGTTTATACCTTCTAATCCGCCCAGACCTGCAGGATTGTAAAAGATAGAAGAGGCATCTTCAGCATAGGCCGAGAATGCACCGAGCATTCCATTGGCTCGTACGCTGGCTTCATAGATCGAGAATCCGCTTGAGTAAGCCGATCCCGAACACATCAATAATAGAAATACCGTAGCTATTAGTTTTCGCATAGATTCAAAAGTGTTTTGTTAGGTTTAAAAGATCGTCATGTAAATGATTTGTTCTAAACACTATTATATTGTAACCGGTTTCAGTATTAATCATAATTAAAAAGTTAACAGTGTTAACTATAAAAAATTAAAAGATCAGCAAATATAAAAGGGAAGGTTTGCAATAGGGTTACTTTTTTACTTCATTCGTGCATTAAATAATGTAAATATTATTAATACTGATGTATGGATTGGTTTGAAGAGTGGTTTGACAGTCCACTTTATGAAAAACTGTATGCCGATCGCGATGAAAAAGAAGCAGAACAATTAATTGAGTTTTTAGAACACACGCTTTTATCAGAGAAGTATCATTCTATTTTAGATTTGGGGTGCGGCCGGGGACGACATTCGCATAATTTAGCTAAACGTGGATATGATGTTACAGGCATAGATCTTTCTCCTGCAGCTATACAAACAGCCAAGGAAAAGGCTGATGAGCTTGGGTTAACGAATACGCGCTTTGAAGTTAGAGATATGCGAAATCCACTGCCCCAACAGTTTGATGCGATTGTCAACTTGTTTACGACTTTCGGCTATTTTAAAGATGACGATGAAAATGCTTCGGTGCTGGATAGTGTTACAGCAATGTTGAAGAGGGAGGGGCTTTTTGTTTTCGATTATTTAAATGCTGAAAAAGTGAGACAAAACTTTGTACCTGAAGAAAAGGGAGAGTTTCAGGAGCTTAGATATGAGATTAAACGATATATCAAAAATGGTGCAATTCATAAAGACATAGCATTTGCAGGAGATAAATTGGACAAACCTCGTGTATACTGGGAGCGTGTAAAGTTGTATGGACTGGATTGGTTTGAGAAGGAGATGGCGAAACGTGATCTTAAAATTATAGATGTGAATGGAGATTATCAGGGGAGTGATTTTGATCCGCAAAAGAGTCCGCGGTTACTAATTATCAGCAAATTAACCAAGTAAATACAGGTAGTGCCGATGGAACGGTGTGGAATTAGTTAAACTTCTATCAGAACTTATTTATTGACGTTCTAAAACAGTGTTTAGAGATGACTCATCTTAAAATAAAAGGGACTGCCTTATTTGGAGACAGTCCCTTGATATAAATACGTTAGCCATCAGATCGGTTTGGAAAGATTTCTACATATCAAAAGTAATTTTACCGATTTCGGCTACTGTTTTTTGCTGTTGTTGGCTTACACAATCTCCTGCACAAAGCTGCACGCTGGGCAGATTAAGGACATCCACATCCGGTATGTCAGCACCAAAAGCATCCTCAATGACCTTTATAAACTCATTAGCAAGTATCGCATTTCCACGGGCATTGGGATGGATGCCATCGGTAGAAAAAACGCCATTGGGACTAAAGTCTGGCTGTAAAAGCGTACCCTGAACGCGAATGCCCAGTTCACCATCAATACCAAACAGATCAGCAAAAGCGCCCATTTCGGTATTAGGATTCCCCGGAAAGCCGGCGTTAATATCGAACAGGGCTAATCGATCAGAATGTTGAGCAGTTTTGGTAGCAATGGTTGTATTAAATGCAGTAGTTCGATTCTGAATTTCAACCTGTTCCTGAACGGTCAGGTAATAAGCATCACCAAATGCAGAGGACTGGGAATCAAAACCAAGTGGAATGACAACGCCAATAGTAGTAGGGGTTTCACTTTGGGGATTATACTCTGTCCCCAAAACAGAACCAGCTGATAATGTTACCAGTTCATCAGCAGTAAGCGGTCGTGATTGTTCGTAGGGTACTAAGGCCTGCCGCTGCTCTTGAGGGAGACCCAGCGCGTCAAATTCATTCTCTAAATCATCCAACGCAGGATCATTTACTAAAATAGGATTGTTTCCTTCTTGATAATTTATCTTACGAGCATCCATATCTTCTTGTGAGCGATTGGGAAAGTTTGCTGCAACGGCATCTAAGGCATCATTAACACCAGCCAATGCCTGATTGAGTTGCATGGCTTCCTCTTCCGCCAATTCGATTGCATCGTACGACACGGCTTGGAAGAATGGAATAGCGGTTACTGGTGGAATGGTTGCAACGATACCACTGGCCTCTGAATTATTTAACAGCTGATCTACCGTTTTGTTAAAGTAATTCTCAAAATCTTGCTCCGCGGTCAGAATATTTGGGTTTGATGCGCCCGAAATGGCATATCCTAAAACATCATTATTGCCAATCCAGAGCGTAAAAAATGATGGTTGGGCAGCCAAAACATCACCTATGATGGTAGAGCTTCCGGGACTGCTTGCAAAACGGGCATAAAAAGGGTTGTAAGCCTGGGTCTGTGGATTGCCGGTATCTTCGGTCAACAGTTGGCCTACGACGATACCCGGAACGCCGAAGTTATTAAGTTCGGCAGTATTTCCATCATAGGAAGCAATTTCATCACCTCCCACAGTGGGAGAGGGGCCCGGAATGCTGGTATCGAGTTTGTATCTGCCCAAGATTGTTCCGTTTTGGGGATTGGGATCAACAGAGGTATTAAAACCCAGCTCAGAATTGATATCCGGTTGGTTAAAATTGCCGGAGCCTCCTGCAAGTTGCATCTGTTGGTGAAGCAGGGCGGCCAGCGAATATTCTTGTCCCATATTATAGAGGGCACCATCCATATAGCCGGCTGTTAGGGAGTTTCCAATGGCTACATAGTTGCTAAAGTCAGCAGATCCGGCATCACCTGAAACTTCATCCGGCGTCGGATTTTCTTCAAGCTGCTCTTCCACCAGTGAATCATAGTTGCCTTCACATGCGAATACAAAAACGACAGCAAATACAAGTACATAAATTGTTTTGAAGTAGGATGTCATGGTGTCAATAGTTTAATTCATAAATTGATCGAAGGTAAAGGATACCATGTAAATGGCTCCAAGCCGTGGGTTACCAAATGAAGTTACATGTTGGCTGTTTAGGATATTGCTTCCGCTTAGCTTAATTGAAGTATTAAACTGTGGGATGCGATAGCTAACCTGGGCATCAAGCGTGCCATATGAATCTATGACTCCTTTTCCGAATGAAGATTCCCATAAGAAGGCATCTTGCCAGCGATATACCACATTAAAACCAACTTGGTCGGTGAGTTTGCGGTTTTCGAGTTGGATATTATATCGCCATTCGGGGGTGTTATATTCGGCGCGGAAGCCTTGGTCAATCAAATCTTCTTGCGAGATGAGCTTGTTAAAAGCGACATTTCCTCCTAATGAAAATCCATTCCCCAGAACATACTTGGTTTCGAAGGCAAAGCCGTGAGCTTCAACCGTACCATCCGCATTCACATCAAAACCGTAAGACTGGAGACGGCCGTCATTATTTGGAAAGTTATTGGTGATAATGGCATCCCTGCGTTCTTCTTCACTGTTGAATCCACTGGGTACCGGATCAAATCCATCGCGAGCATCTTCATTTCCTCGCTCGTTAATATCAACGGCCTGTGTAAACCGGATCTCGGCAATAAAATCTTTGTAAGCACTATAATAATAGTACGCATCCAAAAAGAGCTTATTTCCGATCAGTGTTTTATATCCGATTTCATAAGAATCAACCTTCTCCGTTTTGAACTCATCAAATGTAACCGGTTCCAGCAAAGCTCGTGCTTCGCCCATAGATGCACCTTCGTTAAGGGCTTGTCGTGCTTCAGCAATGCTATTTTCGTAGTAAACGGTATTCGTTTCAAAGTTATACCGGTCAACCAGTTGCGGATTACTTCCAATCAGACGTCGTTGTACCACATCCAGATCAATAAACTGGGTTTGCGTATTGGGCATACGAAATCCACGCTGATAGGAAGCACGAATATTATGATTGCCAGCGATTGTAAATACAGCTGATAATCTTGGGCTCAACTGCCCGTCAAAATATTTGTTTTTATCGTACCGAAGTGATCCTTGTAGGTCTAATTGATCATCCAGTACTGTTTTCGAAGCTTGTGCATAAGCTCCAAACTCATCAATATCGAATTCTTCACCGTTATCGCGTAAGGCGAAAAGCGTACCTTCGGAGTTGAGGTCATAACGGCGTACACTTCCTCCTACAATAAGTTCAACGGTAGAAGGATCGATGATATCTGCAAAGTTATACTTGGTTTCGGCATGCCACAGTGCTGTTTTCTCGACAAACAAGGCACCGCCTTCCGAAATCGGGGTACTTCGTAATTGATTAGATAGGCTTTCAAATTGTTGGGTTCCGGGCTGCACTTGTGCATTATTACCTGCTACCCGGGCTTGCGCATGGGCTTCTTCAACCGTTGCCCCTTGGGTTCGGGCATTAGCAAAGGTTTGAAAATAGGCAGGAACAAAGCTTTCCACATTTATCAGTGTAGCCAGGGTATTTGCAGCATAGGTATCTCCGGCATCTTCCTGAGTAGTATAAGCACGGACAAAGAAGTTAGGATTTTTGAGTTCTAACTTTGCTGTCCAGATATTGAAATCATCCAATACAAACCGATCATTTGCGGTATAGACCGAACTGCCGGCTCCCCAATTGAATTGTCCCAATACTTCGTAGTCATCGGTAACACGATAGTGCAGCGCGGTTCCTAACTTCAAACTTTCCGAGGTATTATCTACGAATGATGATTCTGGAAAGCCGGTAGGGGTAAATGCGCCTGCTTCGCCATCTGGTAATAGATTACGAATAGCAGCTACATTTTGATTCCCCTGCGCAATTTGTTGGTCTGCTATCTGTCCAATGGTTAGAAGCTGATTCCCATAAACATTTACGCCGTTATACACGCGGTTTCCGTTGCGTGATGTCGCTCCTCGTTCCACGGCTCCAAAAGAAGCGGGCCCCATATCGCGGGTATCTTGGGCTACAAAATCTTGAGCACGGAGGTATGAGAAATTAAACTTATAGGCAAATTTGTTATTCACAGCATTGGCATAACGCAATCCATAATCTTGGTAGAGTTGGGGATTATCTTCGACATTTGAATCGAAATGATTGGCTCCCATTTTTACCTGTGCCGAAAGTCCCTGGTATTCGAACGGACTTTTACTGTTGAGTAAAAGAATACCATTTAAGGCATTGGGGCCATAGAGGGCTGAGGCAACACCCGGAATAAGTTCGGCACTTTCCAGATCCAACTCTGGAATACCTACGACGTTGCCCACAGGAAAGTTTAGGCCCGGGGCTTGGTTGTCGATTCCATCGATGAGTTGTACAAAACGTGTATTGCCATTGGCATTAAAACCCCGTGTGTTTATGGATTTAAAAGTGATACTCTGTGTGCTAAAGTCAACTCCTTTTAAATTGGCAATAGATTCGTAAAAACTTGGTGATGCAGCTTGTTGAATGCCAATAGCATCTATTTTTTCGATTGATACCGGTGACTCTAAAATGTTTTCTTCAACTCGTGATGCTGAGACCACAACTTCATCCCCGACAATAGCCGCTTCGGTGAGTTCGACGGTTAAATCTGTTACCGAAGACTCCGTGATTTCAATTTCTCTTGTTTTGAATCCAACCATCGAAAAAACAAGCGTGAGAGGAGGAGATTGCTGGACATTCAGAGTAAATGTTCCATCTACCCCGGTTGAGGTTCCAATTACCTTTCCTTTGACACTTACATTTACCCCACCCATTGTAGTGCCCTCATCAGCAACGATAACGGTTCCTGATATTTGGGTTTGGCCATAGGCCGTATTACTGGTAAACCAGGTAAAGGCAAATCCGATTACGCCAAGTAATGCTACCTTTTTTAGAATCGATCTGTTCATAGGTTTTTAGATTTAGTGAATGTTAAATAGTAAGGGGATGACAGCAATCATTTACCTATAGCTGATGGTTTATAGCCAACGTATCACCGGTCCACTGATTTCTGCAATATGATTTTGATATAGATATATCAACCATGAACCCATCACCCTTTAAATTAATTTAATGTATCCCAGCAAGACTTAATAATATTAAGTCTTAAATAACAAAAAGGGAAGGTGTTTTAAAAATTTAGGATAGGATAGGCCGTATTTTGGGTTTGTTATAGTCAGGAAGGGACTATAAGGTCGTTGATTGAAACACTTCCTCCGCTCCATGGGGCAGTTTATCTAAGGTCCATGTTTCGAAATAAAAATGTCGTTCCGATTTCATTCGCTTATTATTGATACTGAAAAATCGGAAGTTATTATCAACTAAGGGTTGAAAGGCTTCAAATAGTTGATCATATATGTTTTTCTCAGAAAAGAGATGTAAGTCAAATCCGTGATGAGCGGGTTCTTTGTAGATAAGATAGGCCCCCGATTCAATAATAGATCGAATTTCTTCTTTCTTATGACCTACTTTCGATTCCTCATCTAAGGTAAGCGCGGTTAAATCTACCTCTAATGATTGATCGGGATTTTTTATAATAACTGCCTCACCAAAAGCAATGTTCTCAAATGCCCGGGGCAGAGAGGGGAAGGATTTATTATTAGTAGAGATAATAGACTGGTTGTTAAATACCTTATTTAATTGGTCAAGAACGTCCTTACTTTTTGAGAGGGCATTGATTCCAAATTTTTCGTCGTCTAAACTGGTCCCTGTGATATAGAACTTGGAGTAGGTCGGATCGGGGTGCATAAAATCTTGAAGCGTAGCCTCTACCTCTTCTTTAGATTTATTGGCATTACGTTTGGCTAATCTGTCAAGACGCAGATCATGATTGAAGAAGAGTTTGAAAATATCCATAAATAGTGGTGCGTATTAGGCATTGTATAGAAGAAATGACAAGGGTAAAAGATATGCAATACGTATTACGTATTAAACTCAAAAAAGAGGATAGCCAGTATTTAATTGAACTCGTTCATTGCTTGATCAATCCCTTCTCTTACAAAACAAAGGGCAGCATCGACGGCCTCATCCAGCGTAGTATCGATGATTGTACGTTCGTCATCAGAAAAAGAGGAAAGTACGTGTTGTACCTGTTGACCTTGAGGGAAATCATCGCCAATGCCAATGCGTAACCGGGGAAATGACTTTGTTCCCAGCTGGTTGATAATATCTTTGATTCCATTATGGCCTGCCGCACTACCTCCGGGGCGCAAACGGATCGTACCAACGTCTAAAGCCAAATCATCATAACATACCAGACAGTTGCTGATATCTTCTTTATACCAATTGATGGCTTCAGAAACAGCTTTCCCACTATTATTCATATAGGTAGTGGGTTTTATCAAATAGATGGAATGACGAGCGTGATTTCCTTTACCAACATGAAAAGGGCCTTTCCCAGGCCCCATTCGTGCTGACAATGATGTTGCCAGCTTATCGATAAATTCAAAACCGATGTTATGACGAGTGCCAGCGTACTTACTTCCGGGATTTCCCAGACCTATAATTAACGGCATAGAGCAGTTACGCTGGTTTGGTCAATACTATTATTCGGTATCCTCTTCGTCGCCTTCGGCTTCTTCGCCCTCTTCGGCTTCTTCACCTTCTGTAGCTTCTTCGCCTTCTGCAAGTTCTTCTCCTTCTTCGAGCTCTTCTTCGCCTGGCTCTTCGGTAATGAGGGAAGAGGTAAGCAGAGCTTCGGATTTTGGAGGACGAATAGTTACAAGTGTACGACCAAGATCGTCGAGCGGAATAATACCTTCAAGTTCCAGATCACGGACGTGCAAAGAATCTCCGATTTGTAGTTCGCTGATATCCACCGTATAAGCTCCCGGAATACGATCAGGCGTAACACGAATGCGCAGAATATGCATTGGTTGGAAAATTCGACCACCGCCTTCGGTAACCCCAACAGGCGTTCCTTCAAGCTTGATGGGAACACTTAGGCTCACTTTATGGTCATCAGCTAACACGTAAAAGTCAGCGTGTACTGGACGGTCAGTCAGCGGATGAAATTCAACTTCCTTAAGAAGAGTACGATACTCATCGCCATCAACTGTGATGGTGAGAATCTGTCGCTGGCTTTCGGCCAGAATTTTTTCAAATTCCAATTCGTCGATCGAAAAGTGAACATTCTCATCAACTTCGGGCCCATACAGAACGCACGGTACTCGCATGGCATCGCGCAAAGCATCAGCTGCTTTACGACCTGTTTCTCGGACTTTTCCTTCTAATTCTACTACTTCGGGAGTAATCATAATGCTAAAAACGTTAATTTAATCGTCAAAAAGTGCACTTATCGTGTCGTTGGTGTGGATACGTTGAATTGCTTCAGCAAAAATACCCGCTACACTCAAAACCTTTATCTTGCTCGAAGGCTTACGTAACGGCACTGTATCGGTAACCAACAGTTGATCAATAGGTGAATCCTCAATGCGTTGGTACGCAGGTCCAGATAAAATCGGATGCGTACATGTCGCAATAATATTTAATGCTCCGCGATCTTTCAGTGCGGAGGCTGCATTTGTTAATGTGCCGGCTGTATCTATGAGATCGTCAACAATCAGCACATTTTTGTTTTCAACTTCGCCGACTATATTCATTACTTCGGCGACATTCTGTTTGGGCCTCCTTTTATCAATAAAAGCAAGCCGTGCTCCCAAACGTTTGGCATAAGCTCGAGCCATTTTAAGACTGCCTACGTCAGGAGCAACAACGACCAGGTTTTCAATAGGGTGGTCGCTGAAATAATCTATAAAAAGCCGGCTGGCATATAAATGGTCAACCGGAATATCGAAAAATCCCTGAATTTGTGCTGCATGCAGATCCATCGTCAAAATACGATCAGCACCGGCCTCAGTTAGCAAATTTGCCATTAACTTTGAGGCGATAGAAACACGCGGCTGATCTTTACGATCTTGACGAGCATACCCAAAATAGGGAATTACAGCTGTAACACGTTTGGCCGAAGCCCGCTTGGCAGCATCCAGCAACAATAATAACTCCATGATGTTATCGCCCGGTGGAGGTGTGGATTGCACCACAAAAATATCTTCACCTCTAATGCTCTGCTCATATTTTGCATAGAGCTCACCATCCGAAAAAGGTTTAATTGTTACTTCACCTAAATCAGTACCGTATTTTTCAGCAATAGCTCTGGAAAGAGCAAGGTTGCTGCGTCCGGCAAATATGGCTAAGGGAGTATCCAACGAAGCAAATTTTCAGGGAGTTATAAAAAGAGAAAAGGATGGCTGTAAAGTCATCCTTTTGTATTTGTTGCCCGGGGAGGACTCGAACCCCCACTGACGGTACCAAAAACCGCTGTCCTGCCATTAGACGACCGGGCAATTTCATGCCTTTTTCAACAGATGCAGATGATATGAATTTAATGGTTTGGAATCAAGAAGAAATTACACTTTTAAATATTTTGCAATGTTGACAATTGCGGGGGCGACAATACGATCGCAATTGATGTATGGCTCCAAGCTTTTGGGCATATATTGATTCTGGAATAGCTGTTTTGTCAAGAAGTTTAAGCAGGGACGAAGGGATATTAGCTTCGTGTGTTTGCCATAACGACCAACAACGACTTTTTAGTGACTCATTAAAGAACAAGTTACCTAAAAAATATAGGGCTGGTAAAAATACAGTTCCAAATAAAATAGATGCCCGCTCTTGGCCAAGTCCAGGCTTAGTTTCAATAGTATTGAGTAGATTCTGCCAGAGTTCTTTGGGATTATTTCGCATCCATTGTTCGAAAGGTGCTCGATTGATGTGCCAAAGTAGTTCTGCGGCCTGTTGTATACGAAGGTGTGGATGGTTGCCGGGACGACATCCTTTATGGTTCCAACTGATTGTTTTCGGGGTATTATCTGTTGCGTTAATTCCTGACAAGCTTAGCGCTCGGATTCGCAATTTGTTTTTGCTGTAGGTATCTAACTTTTTGTCCTGAAAGATAAGAGTTGCCAATTGTTGCATTTGGTCACGATTGTGAGAAATGCCAAGGCCATCCCAAAGACCAAAAACAAGCATTTTACGCCATGCTTGCGATGGAGGAAGTGATGGAGTATAAAAGTCCAACAAGTCATCTACTTTTTGTTCAAAATACTCGTGGTGAGCTTTTTGAAGCTGTTGAGCAAATACCTCTTCTGATATAAACGACAGTTGTCCTGCGCAAGGCAGTTGTGGGCTTTGCTGATATTGGCTCAAAAAAGTTTGCAAAGGTTTTTTGAGATACGGAGCCAGGCAAAGGGTAGGAATTTTAGTATGATCTTCTCGCTGGCTACGTTCGTCCGTGGAGGTAAACACCACATGTAAAATAACATTGTTATAGTTGACATCGGTATGGTGGTTATGGGCTTTCCAATCAGGTAGTGACCAGTGAAGTTCTACATTTCCATACCATCGTAAGCCGTCAATCATAATTTCTGCGGACAGAAAGTCGGGTCCATCCGATTTATTGAGCGTGCCGGTATCGTGGATTTGAATAGCTTGTTGATTGACGGTTTGGAGGTTCCGAAACTGGAACTGGCGATTATTCCAAATCCAATGCAGCAGTTTTTCGTGATATGAGGACTTTTCACCGTTCATCAATTACATCTTTTTGCTTAGAGGAATGGTCTCTGTTGCTTCATAGAGGTTTGGTATGTTCTGATGTATTCTACGTTGGATGCTTTTGCGGAGTCGGTCTAATCTGCTGGTTCCTTTCTGCTTGGCAAGATAGTGTTCTAACGTTGCCCAGCGCCCTGCTTTCTCCGCATTTTTAGCAAGCCAAGCTCTGTTTTCGGTGCCTTTTTGGGGAGAAAGAAGAAACCCTGCTGTAAGCCCGTCTATGAATGAAGTGGTAAACAGTAAAAAATTTGTTTTGCGACTCATAATATACTCTCTTATTTATGATGTGATTATAAACTATATAAGTAATGTACAAAGCTGTTTGTTTATTATAAATTAATGCCAACATTTTAAGGAAAAATGATAGATCAATGGGTGTAGAGTCACAATTAGTTTTGATGTCGAGAGCTCGAATGGTACGCTCGCTAAATCGCATAGCGCACGAGATCGTGGAGCAAAATATTGATGATGCTCCAATATATCTTTTTGGTATTAACAAGCGGGGATATATAGTTGCAGAGGTATTGAATGATATTTTGAAAAAGATGCCTAATAGTAAGGTTCGGTTAAATCAACTGATGTTGAATGCCGATACGTTAACTGAAGAGTTGAATGAAATTTCATTATCTAAAGAGCATTACCCGATCATTGTCGATGATGTGATTTTTTCGGGAAAAACGATGTTTAGTGCTCTTAAAACAATATCTGAACACTTACAACCTGCGGAAATACATACAGCAGTATTAATAGATCGTGGGCATCGCAAGTTTCCTATTAAAGCTGAGTTTTGTGGAAAAGAATTGCCTACTAAATTAGATGAGCATGTGTCAGTTGAAGTGGAAGGAGAAGAGTTGAGGCATGTAATTCTTCAGAAACAGTAGGATTGGAACTTTATTGCTACCTTTAATGTCCATATATTCGGCTATTAAAATTTAAATAAAGTATAAATTCATCTACACTATTTTTTCACTGTTATTATGAAAAAGTCCCCTTTTCTCTTTCTCATTTGTTTTTTTCTAATGGTAACATCCCCAAGCTTAGCTCAAGAAGCTATTGAGATAAGTAAGTTACTTGAGACCGAGTCTGATATTTCAGTTCGGGATATGTCAAATGTAAATAGCAAGGTTGTTGTATCAGATACCCTCAGGGGTTGGGCTGTGGATTGGCAAGGTGGATTGAATGGTTCACAGGCCTCGTACGATAACTGGAGCCAGGGTGGTGTTAATACTATTAGTGTTACTGCTTCAACTGTTTTTAATGCGAAGTATCGAAAAGGACAGTTTGCATATGCGTTGGCAACAAATTTTAAATACGGACAAGCCCGCATCGAAGATGAGGGAACCCGCAAAACGGATGACCGTATTGCTGTTAATAATAAGTTTAGTTACTTATTTGAAGATGAGCGTTGGAGCGCCTTTGGAAATATTAATTTCAGTACTCAGTTTGATGAGGGGTTTGATTATTCTACGGAACCGTCTACAAAAATTTCCAGCTTTTTTGCCCCCGCCTATTTTACACAAATTGCGGGTATAGCTTTTCAGCCTAAAGAGTACTTTACAGCTGAAGCGGGTATGGCAATGAAGCAAACGATTGTATCAGATACCGATTTATCTACGCGATATGGTTTGGAAGAGGGGGAAACGTTTCGGTTTGAGCCGGGTTATTCACTGGCCATGAACTTTGAGAAGAAAATTGTTTCAAATGTTCGATTGATCAGTTCAGTTGAAACTTTTACAAACTTACAGCGTCATGTCGATAACACAGATGTTCATTTCTCGAATGAATTAATTGGAAAAGTTAATGATTATCTGAATATGTCGTTTCAGTTTGTGATGGTTTATGATAGTGACTTTTCGAGAGAGCTACAGGTTAAGCAGGTTCTTTCTGCTGGCATTTCGTATAGTATTTTATAGCTTACCGATCGAAATTATTAGACTATAAAAAAAGCCCCGAAATTCGGGGCTTTTTGTTTTTTGCGATAGGTTTTTCTAAATCGCGCTTATTCCACGTCAAACTCAATACCTTGTGCCAACGGCATTTCATCACTCCAGTTAATGGTATTGGTTTGTCGACGCATATATGCTTTCCAGGCATCGGAACCTGATTCGCGACCACCGCCGGTTTCTTTTTCACCGCCAAAAGCTCCGCCAATCTCGGCACCACTGGTACCCACATTGATATTGGCAATACCGCAATCAGAACCTCGAGCACTTAAGAAGGTTTCAGCTTCGCGCATATTTAGGGTAAATATTGATGAACTAAGCCCTTGTTTAACGCCATTGTGTTTCGCAATAGCCTCATCAAGATCACTATATTTTATGAGATAGAGGATAGGAGCAAAAGTTTCTTCCTGGACGATGTTGTATTCATTTTCAGCAGTAACAATAGCTGGTTTAACATAATGCCCACCATTAAGTTTCTTTTTCTCTAATTTCTCTCCCCCATAAATAATTTCTCCTCCAGCTTCCTGTACCTCTTTAAGTGCTTGTTGCATATTTTCGGCAGCATCTTCATCGATAAGAGGCCCAACAAGCGTATCTTCGTCCAGTGGATTGCCGATATTAACATCTTTGTAAATTTCGATGAGTCGATCTTTTAAGTCATCAAAAACATCTTCGTGGACAATTAGGCGACGAGTTGAGGTACACCGTTGACCGCACGTACCAACAGAACCAAATACGGTAGCACGGGCTGCCATTTCAAGATCAGCATTTTCAGATACTATAATGCCGTTATTTCCGCCGAGTTCTAAAATAGTTTTACCTAAACGAGCGCCTACGGTTTTGGCTACTTCTTTACCCATGCGAATAGAGCCGGTAGCAGAAATAAGCGGAATACGTTCGTCCTCAGTCATCCATTCGCCGACTTCACGTCCACCAGTGATGAGGTTAAAGATTCCTTCTGGCAAGTCATTTCGCTTTAATACTTTGGCAATAATATTTTGGACTGCAATCCCGCATAAAGGTGTTTTTTCTGATCCCTTCCAGATCATAACGTTTCCACAAATAGCGGCAATCATGGCGTTCCAGCTGTAAACCGCAACGGGAAAGTTAAAGGCTGAGATAATTCCAGTAATGCCCAATGGGTGCCACTGTTCATACATACGATGTTGGGGACGCTCAGATTGCATTGTTTTTCCATAGAGCATCCGCGATTGACCAACAGCAAAATCACAGATGTCAATCATTTCCTGTACTTCGCCCAAGCCTTCCTGATAGATTTTACCCATTTCGTAGGTAACAAGTCGGCCAAGATCTTCTTTGTGTTTGCGAAGCTCGAGGCCAATTTGGCGAACAATCTCACCACGTTTTGGCGCAGGGATCATTCGCCATTCCTCAAACGCCTCCTGTGCTTTGGTAACCACTTTGTCATAATCTTCGCGAGTAGTTACCGTAGTGTCAGCAATTTGTGAGCCATCGATAGGGGTATGGCTGGATATTGTTTCTTTACTTTCTGATCCCAAAAACTTTTGCCCGGTACTGGTACCTAAGTTTGTGCCTTCAATACCTAATTTTTTAAGAAAGTCCATAGCTTTGGTTGAATGATTTGTTAAATTTTTGTTTTAAAATAAGGATACTTTTCATGATATGAAGACCAGTTTTGAAAAGTTTCTTATTGTTTGAAGACATTGTTGCTAATTCTAAAATATATCACGTAAAGCATAGTGCATTTACCCTCGGCTTCCAATCGACAACAGACCCTTCTGCGAAAATTAAACCGAAAAAAATACCGTTACAAAGAACGCCTGTTTCTAATCGAGGGAGCACGCGCGGTACAGCAGGTGGTAGCCAATAATTCGGTTCGTATTAAGGTGTTGTTTTTTGATGAAAGTAAGCGGTATTGGGAGCAAGAGGATTGGCGTGAGGTGATTAGCGAGTTTGATACAGCAATGGTAAGCCAAGAGCTTTTTCGGGAAGTATCTGATACAGATACTCCACAGGGGGTTCTGGCATTGTGCCATATGCCGGAAGAGGCAACTGTAGACCACCTGGCATCAAAATCAGGGTTAATTGTAGCGCTTGATGGGTTGCAGGACCCGGGGAATTTGGGAACGATCATTCGCACAGCGGGGTGGTTTAATATATCGGGTATTATTTCCGGCAAGGGTACGGTGGATATGTTTCATCCTAAAGTGGTGCGGGGGACCGCCGGGGCAACAGGGACGATTCCATTTATGAATGGGGAACTGCCCGAGGTTTTTGATACCATGGAGCATAAAAACTGGCAGATATTTCTGTTGGATGCCGGAGCTGGAGCAAAGGCACTAAACGAAGTAACATCCATTGAAAAAGGAGTGATTGTGGTAGGAAATGAGGGGCACGGTATTGATGATGGGTTGATGACGGGCGAACGAAATAGAGTAAAAATTCCATCGCCAGTGGGAGTAGATAATGTGGAGAGCTTAAATGCGGCTATTGCGACGTCTATTGCGCTGTATGACCTGTCGGCAAAAGTAGGATAATTTCTGATTTTGTACACTTGCTATTGATTCTGGATTTTGGATTCTATAACCTGTTTGCTACGGTTCGGCATGATTATTCTGTGCAACATAAATACTTTGTGATATGACCAAGATGAAGAAAATATACGTTCTGGATACGTCGGTACTGCTGTATGATTCCGAAGCGGTGAAGAATTTTCAGAAAAATGATATCGCTATTCCCATTACAGTGCTTGAGGAGATTGATACCTTTAAGAAGGGCAATGATGTGATCAACTTGCATGCAAGGGAGTTTAGCCGCTATTTGGATAAGATTTCGGACAAGAATTTACTTCAAAAATGGATTCCTTTGAATGGGAAAACGCACGGAAAGTTGCGGGTGATTAGTAACGAGAATAGTGAGCTGGATGCTTCGAAAGTATTTGGAAAGGAGAAAAACGATCACCGGATTTTAAATTCGGTGCTTAGACTGATGGAAGAGGAACCCAAGAAAAAGGTAATCCTGGTATCGAAGGATATCAATCTGCGGATTAAGGCACGGGCACTGAATATTGATGCAGAGGATTATGAGACGATCCAGATTAAGGATATTGATCATCTGTACAAAGGGAAGAAGGAAGTAGCCTGTGATGATTCAGTTATTGCCACACTGTATGAAGATGGGAGTGTACCTTATACTGAGATAGTGGAGGAGAAACCGAATAGTAATCAGTTTTTTATCCTAAAGGGATCGTCAAGCTCGGCGTTGGCTTGTTACAATGCCCAGGATAATGTTGTAGAGCTGGTGAAAAAGCAAACGGCCTATGGTGTTACGCCTCGTAATGCCGAACAAACTTTTGCGCTGCAGGCTATTATGAATCCTGATAATTTACTGGTGACGATTACCGGTGCGGCGGGTACGGGCAAGACCTTGTTGGCATTGGCTGGGGCATTACAACAGCGGCGGAATTTTCATCAGATCTTTTTAGCACGACCCATTGTGCCACTCAGTAATAGTGATATCGGCTACCTGCCGGGAGATATTGAGTCAAAAATTGATCCCTATATGCAGCCGCTCTGGGATAATCTTTCGTTTATCAAAAACCAGTTTTCGGAATCCAGTAAGAAGTTTCAGAAGGTGGATGAGATGTTGGAGAATGATAAGCTGCGAATTATTCCTCTGGCGTATATCAGGGGACGCAGCCTCTCAAATGTGATTTTTATTGTAGATGAAGCCCAAAACCTGACGCCTCATGAAGTGAAAACAATTATTACGCGAGCGGGAGAAAATACGAAGATTATTTTCACGGGTGATATTTTCCAGATTGATACGCCCTACCTTGATACCCAAAGTAACGGGTTATCATTTTTGGTGGATCGCATGCAGGATAACGAGCTTTATGCACATATCAATCTCGAAAAAGGAGAGCGCTCGGAGCTTGCTAACTTGGCCAGTAAATTATTATGAAAATAGGTCACAGATTCACATAGATTGTATGTGATATATATGTTCACATCGGTGATAATCTGTGGCTATTCTCCGCCAATATTTTGAGCGGCAATCCATCCCGTAGTCCAGGCCGACTGGAAGTTATAGCCGCCAGTGATACCATCAATATTGAGCACTTCGCCGGCAAAATAAAGATTGGGTACTTTTTGGCTTTCCATCGTTCCCATATTGATTTCATCCAGTGGAATGCCGCCACTGGTGACAAACTCATCTTTATAAGTGGTCTTACCCTCAATATCATATTGTGCATTGACTAACTCTTGAGTCAAATCATGTATCTGCTGATTAGAGAGCTCGGCCCACCGCATAGTGGGGGCAATATTAGCAAGTTCAAGAAAACGTATCCACAAGCGGTTGGGGATAGGGAAGACATTTTGTTTTTGAGCTGTTTTGCGGGCGTTCTTTTCCCGGAGTGTTTTGAGCTCTTCCTGAACCTCATGGGGTTTGTTGGGATGCAGCCAATTCACATTAATGGTAAACGAGTATTCCTGGTTATGTAGGTATCGTGCTGCCCAAGCCGATGTTTTTAACACGGCCGGACCGCTTAGTCCCCAGTGTGTAATTAAAATGGGACCATGATGTTCGAAAGATGTATCCTTAATGTTTACAGAGCCATGTTCTATCGCGATGCCAGCGAGATCTTCAAATATTTTCTCCTTAAAATTGAATGTAAACAGTGAGGGTACCGGTTCAACAATAGAATGTTCCAGCTCTTCCAGCCATTGGTAGGTACTACGCCGGTTTGAGCCACCCGTTGCAATAACTACAGCATCAAAAATTTGGGACTCTTGTTTTTTTATGGAGAGGATGAACTGTTGATTTTTGGTTGGAGTAATTGCTTCAACCCGATACCGATTGTAAACATCAACGTTATGTTTTTGAGCTTCTCTTTTTAGACAATTGATAATGGTAGCTGAATCATCAGTCGTGGGAAACATGCGTCCGTCATCCTCTGTTTTGAGGTCAATCCCGCGATCTTCGAACCAAGATACGGTGTCAGCAGGCTGAAACTGCTCGAACGCCCAGCGTAGTTCCCTCGACCCCCTCGGATAAGCTTTAGACATCACTTCTGGGTCAAAACAATGGTGGGTAACATTGCACCGCCCGCCGCCTGAAATACGTACTTTGGAAAGGACTTCTCGGCTTTTTTCAAAGATAGTTACTTGTAAATTTGGATGGAGTCGGGCAGTATTGACAGCAGCAAAAAAGCCTGCCGCTCCACCGCCAACAACGGCAATTTTTTGGGAGTTGGGCATAATATTTACAGATCGATAAACTCAGAGGCTATCTCTTTGCCCCAAAAGAATTTAGCATGATCATCAAAATCGTCGGTAGAATCAGTGGTAAGAAATTTTTTAGATCTACCTGTTGTACATTTTTCCGCTATTTCGGGATGTCTTTGAAGGTAATCATCGAGGCTTTTGGCGACAATTTCCCCCTGACTTAAAATAGTAATATCATCCCCAACATATGTTTTAATTTTATCAAGTAACAGCGGGTAGTGTGTACAAGCAAGCAGCAACGTATCAATTTTGGGTGATTGGGATAGAATCCCATCAATATGTTGCTGAATAAAATAGTCGGCTCCGTCACTGTCATACTCTTGGTTTTCAACCAGCGGTACCCACATAGGGCATGCCTCTTGATAGACTGTTAATTCGGGAAACTGCTGTCGAATTTCCATGACATATGAATTGGAGTTTACAGTTCCACTTGTCCCAAGAACTCCCACGTGGCCGGTTTTAGAGTAACGGCCAATGACTTCGGCAGTGGGACGAATAACACCGAGTACCCTTCGATCGGGAGCAATGTTGGGAAGATCTTTTTGCTGAATATTGCGTAACGCTTTGGCCGAAGCTGTATTACAAGCCAGAATAATCAAGTGGCAATTCTGATCAAAAAGATATTCCACACATTGCCGGGTATATTGGTAAATGGTATCAAACGAGCGACCTCCATATGGAGCTCGAGCATTGTCACCAAGGTAAAGGTAATCATATTCGGGAAGATTTTTCACGATCTCTTTCATGACCGTTAAACCACCATAGCCCGAGTCAAAAATACCGATTGGGGCAGTACTCATTGAATAGTTTAGAACTTATGAATTAAGAACTTTTGCAAATGATCTAAAACTAAGAAAAATATCCCAATTCCTAATTTCTCAATTTGCTAATTGAGTCGTCGAGCTAATACAACGGTTTCTTTGAATGTTTTATCGCTTCCCGAAGCGCTGTCATAGGCTTCAAAAATGACAATGTAAATGCCGATACGGTTACGACTGTTATCATCTTTGCGTCCGTCCCAAATTAGTTGACCTTCAAACCCGGCTTGTTCGCCATCCGCCAATGTCCGAACGTAACGGCCATACCGATCATAAATGCGAACCTTCATCAGGTAGTCCTGCTGATCCAGCTTATAGTTAATAAATAAGTTATCTTCGTAGCCATCATCATCCGGTGAAAAAGGGTTCGGTTCGAAGCTGAGGCCGGTACCTTCGGTAATGTCAGTATTTTCCTGGTAGATAGAATTTTTGCTGTTTGGGGTACCACCTTTGTCGGTAATGCTGGAACCCCAGTTTGAATCGTCATTACTGGGCCCATTCGGACTAATACGTTCGAGGGTGATGCCACGCGTATCAATGATGTTGGGATTGTGCCAGCTTTCATCATAAAAAACGGAATCGATAGTTGTACCGATACTATCAGCAATATAGATAGCATCGCCAGATGACGCCAAGCTTAGACTGGATCGATCTGCTCGCATTATTGATTGGAGATTTGGCGAATCTAATTCAAAAAAAGTAGCTGTTAGACTTTCCTCAAAATCAGTGGCTTCATCGGCATGGACGAGCACGTGTTCCTGTGGCAGTACCCATTTTGCAGTGGATGAAACAGGCTGGATATTACGAGTATTCCCATTTTCATCCGGCTCGTCGTGTAAAAATAATCCCTCAAGAGAAATAGCATAGTCTTGTGTGTTTCGCAATTCGATATATTCAGACTGATCCGGCAGGTTGTCGTCAGAATCAGATAAGGGATTAAACATGATTTCATTAATCACAAGGTCGCCGTTCTGGATGGGTTGAGCAACAGGAATATCGACGGCAGATGTTATATTCCCTTTAACATCTTGCAGATTTTCGGCTCGTATCTTGATATTATCAGTATTGGTTGTTTTAGCAGGTGATTTTTTGAGAATAATGCGATTTGCATTGGTTGAATCATAAGCTGATACCGAAAGTTGTTGTCCCCCATTATAAAAGGCGAGCTCATCAGTAAGTTGAATAAACTCATTAAAGTGAACTTCAAAAGTGCCATCAGGTATTGTTTTTGAAAATATGATTTCGGGACCATCGGTATCTTTTTTGAAGATGGTGTTTTGTGTTCCTGCTGACGTGCCGCTTTCAGAATTGCTTGTTTGCCAATTAGATGGGTCATTTGAGGCTGCCAGCGGATCTTTGCGTTCTAATGATGTTCCCCCGAGATTTCCACCCCAATGTTGATGATAGTGTAAAGAATCAATTGTTATTCCACTGGCATTCTTGATATAGACATCATCCGGCATATTATTATTCAAAGCAGGAAAACCGCTAATGGTAACAGCATCGGGAATATCTGTCGCAAAATTTTGATTGCCGGTAAGTACGAGATATTGGCCAGCCTCAAGTTGTACCGTTTTTTCGATGGTCATTTTAGTACTATAATCGCCGACCGTCCAGTTGGTGAGGTCAAAGTTTTTATCAGAGGTGTTATAGAGTTCAATAAAATCTGCTTTGTTTCCGCTGCCGGGATCATATAAAATTTCATTAATTACAATTTGGCCGGTTTGAGCTTCATCAATTTGAAGGTACTCGAATGTACGCGTTGAAGTTGAAAGGCTATTCCCAAATATATCGGACAGGTTCGAAACGGTAACTTTATACATCTCTCCATCAGTAAGTGGTTGTTCTAAAAAGAGTGTTACCGTTGTCCTTTCAACAGAAATCAGTTGTATGTCAATAGAGGGAGAAAGTTGATAATTTTGGGTATTGGTGGCTGACTCGACGGTTATATTTTCTGAGAAGGTAAGCTCAATTTTATTGTTATCTACAGCAATGACATCATCAAATGATGGAGCCGTGTTATCTTTAGCTATCTCATTTTGAGTTCCCGGGGTACCAACTCCATTGGGCGCATCGCCCCAGTTGCTTTGATAGGTTCCCAAAACGTCAATAGTACGTCGCTCTATGGCTATTTCGTTGCCGCCCCAATTCGAATTGTATTGCAGAGAATCCAACAACGAACCATTTTGGTCTCGTATGATGATTTGATCGCCGCCGTTGTTGAGGGCAGGAAAACTATTCATGGCTATCAATGCTATGTCAGGATATTCGGTCTCAATAGTATTATCGGGAGCTATAACCACAAAACTGTCGGGTGGGAGGATAAATTGGCTGTTGGATATCGTGCCCTCAAAGGTTTCTCGGTTATCACTAAGCGTCCAGTCATGTAGGTCAAGCGATTTATCAGAGTGGTTATAGAGTTCGATATATTCGGTATTTCCCGAAGGTGGATCGTACATAAATTCGTTTATAGCGACATCACCAGAATCGACCGGAGAGGGATTGTAAAAAGTAAAAGAAGTATCAATGGATGTGATGGTATTGCCAAAAATATCTGTTGCACCTTCGATTGAAAGGGTATAATGCTGTGCGTCTTGCAGGGCTGATCCAAGCGAAAGTTCTACAGTATCAGCTGTCGTTTGATTAATGGATGTACTGTTATTGGTAATATTATAGTTGCCGGATTGACCCAGCCGTTCATCAAAAACCAGTTGCAGTGTTTGCGTGGATATGATATTGAGATCAATTAGCTCCGGAGGAGTATAATCGGGTGCTATTTCGTTGGCGGTTCCCGGCGTGCCTCCATCGGGATTAGGAGAGTCGCCCCAGTTTTCCTGGTAAGTACTCGGAGTTGACGCTGAGCGTCGTTCCAGGGCTAAATCGATACCGCCCCAGGTTGAGTTGTAGGTTAGAGAATCTGCCTTAGCTCCAGTGTTAGTAATCAATTGTACCGCATCAGGAGAAGTGTTATTGAGAGCGGGAAAGCCGGATTGGTGGTATGCTCGGTCCCCAAAAACAGAAGACAGTTCAACGGTATCAGCCGAAATAACCAAAAAGCTGTCGGGTTCTATTGGGATGGGATCAGAACCCAGACCGGAGTTGCTGTTGTTATCTGCAATTTCCCAGCCGGCAAGGTTGAGGTATTTATCGCTGGTATTTCGGATTTCAATATATTCTTCGCTTATAGTGGTAGGGTAATCATAGGCAAACTCGTTTATGATGATATCGCCTTCAGCGTATGTATCATAGATGAGGAAATTACTTGTAGTATTTTGAGCAATAGTTATTCCATTTTGATCATCCACATCATTAATAGTAATCGTGTACTCACCACTGGGAAAGGTTGTACTTCCATAATCAAGTTGCACGGTAGTACTATTCTTAAAAGTAACCGAGTTGGGAGTACCAATGCCGTTATCTATACTAAAATCAGAAGTTTGAACGGTCGATTGCTTATATTCTCGATTGAATATTATATCTATCTCGTTGCTACTGACTGAGGTTTGGTTAATGTCAAAAGGCGGAAGATCAATTTTGAAATCAAAAAAGAATTTATCGGAACGTGTAGAAGTGAAATTTATACGCGGGCCCAAATATGATGCACTCGTATGGGTATTATCGGTTCCGGTGATATTGGTGTCGAATGGCCCTCCATAGTTGTCGGAAACCTCCATTTGCCAATTGCCACTTGCGTCACGGTTCACCCGCACGGTATAGGTGCCACTGGATTGTACAACAGTAGTACCGGTAAGTACGGTAGTGGCTTCGGTGCCATTGTCATAACGCACAATTTTAAAGACATCATCGCCAGATTCGCCTACTTGCACGGCGTAACCATTGACCGATCCGTTAAGATCGGCGATGTCACTCATCAAAAATATTTCGGCCTGGTTAGATCCCGAAGGTTCAAATCCGCGGAATTCAATGAAAAAAGTCCAGCTGCCAGTTATATTAGTGGAGGGAGTTGACAAATAGGCAGGGCTTGTAGATGCATCCAGCTGAAGCAGAAAATTGGGGGTATCGTCAATGATCGTAAACGCCTCGATATTACCACTCCATGTAGGGCTATTTGTGAAATTTCCGTCCTCAAAACCATCTTCAAAATTTACTGTTTGGGCAATGACCCCCGAATGAAGGAATGTGAATAGAAGTAGAACAATTGTCTTGATGTTATATCCCATGATGATTTGTCTCCCCGAAAGTTTTGATATACAGTAGTAGAGTGGGAAACGATGGTTGTAGTCCTTACAAAAAAATAGGGTGAAACTGCTACCAACAGCCTCACCCCGGAAGGACATTTGATATTGCTCTCTATTTCAACGGCTTATACGCTTTTTCAGCGTTTCTGTTAGTAAGACCCTTGAGATGGCAAATCCTTACAAAATTTTTTCAGAAATTTTTATATACTTTTTTATCATCTTCTAAATTCAAATAAATCCATCATGAATTATACTTCAATCCCTTCAGTTCCTTTCGAGATTCCCAATATTTATCACGGCATACAGGTGGCTAAAGGATTGTTGAAAGTGAGGGAAGAGGGGCTCCATTTTGAATTTGAAGTGGAAGACAGTTTCCTTGGAATGATAAAATCAGGAGTTAAAACAGAGACGATTTTTTACAGAGATTTGGAGGGAATACGTTTTGAGAAAGGATGGTGGAATGGGAAAGTTGTTTTAGAAGGTACTTCTATGAAGGTTTTTGATAACTTCCCCGGCAGTGAACAAGGGCGGTTAACATTGAAAGTAAAGCGTTCTAATAGGGATGATGCCCAAAATGCTGTTTCATCGGCACGAGTTCACCTTTCCGAGCAGAAGCTAAAAGAACTTGATGACAAAAGCGGAGATTGAAAACTGATTAAATAAGCCCTGTCAGAGTTTTGAACTCTGACAGGGCTCTGGGAATAAGATTGTTAAAGAGAGATTAGTTGATATATCCTTTCGAAGCCAAGAGCTCGGCATTGAGAATGGCTCCACCGGCAGCTCCGCGAATAGTGTTGTGCGCCATAGTCACATATCCTAAATCCATGACGGTTCCTTCGCGAAGTCGTCCCACGGCCGTTTGCATACCTCCTTCCCGATCGGCATGAAGCCGAGGTTGGGGATGGCGGTCTTCTGTATAAAGTCGAACAGGATTATCTGGTGATGACGGTAGATCCAGATCCTCAATGGGATTTTGCCAATCGGTATAAGCTTTTTCAGCCTCTTTTATAGATGTAGGCGCATTTTGCAATTTAACGGATACCGAAAGCAAGTGTCCTTCGATGGTAGGGACGCGTACAGCTGTAGCTTGAATAGTAAAATCATTGAAGGCAATAGAATCATCCGACAAACTTCCCAACACTTTAGTGGCTTCGGTTTGTACTTTGGGTTCTTCGCCGCCGATATAGGGCACCACGTTTGCCACAATATCCATGCTGGAAACGCCGGGATAACCAGCTCCGGAAACTGATTGCATAGAAGTGACGACTAATGAGTCGATGCCGAAAGCATCGTGCAGCGGCCGCAACGACATAGAAAGGGGTACAGAAACACAGTTAGGATTGGTGACAATCCAGCCATTACCGTTGGGATCAAAATTCTGCTTTTTAATAAGCTCTGCGTGATCGGGGTTGACCTCGGGCACTAAAAGTGGTACTTGGTCATGCATCCGATAGTTTTTGGCATTGGAGATCACGGGAATGCCCGCTTCGGCAAAGTCCTTTTCGATATCTCCGGCAACGGAAGAATCTAATCCAGAAAAGACAAAGTCTACCCCTTTAAAATTAGCCGGATCACATTGCTGGACTTCCAGCTCGGCTGCGTTTGTTGGAAGCTCGGTCTTTTCTATCCAGTGGACGGCCTGTTTGTATTTCTTCCCGGCCGAGCGTTTTGAAGCGCCCAATACTTTGACCGTGAACCACGGGTGATTTTCGAGTAAGCGGATAAACTTTTGTCCGACAGCACCGGTTGCACCGAGTACGCCAACCTGGAAAGAATGCATAATAGTTTTGGTTAGTTGGTAAGATTTCAAGTTAGGTTAATAAAAGGGGATGAGTATAAAATCATTCCCAATGAGTCGGCAAAAATACACATAAAAGGATAATTAATTAAAGCAGTAATTTTTTCTATCTTTGGGCATCCTAAAATTATTTTACAATTCAAATTTTTAGTACGTACATGTCAGTTACCGAACTCGATAGTTTAGATACGATTGTATCGTTGGCAAAGGCCCGCGCTTTTATTTATCAATCTTCAGAAATTTATGGCGGACTCGGAGCCGTATATGACTATGGCCCGCTTGGCGTTGAGCTCAAGCGAAATATTCGTGATATGTGGTGGAAAGAGATGACCCAGCGTCATGATAATATTGTGGGACTCGATTCGGCCATATTTATGCATCCTAAAGTGTGGGAGGCCAGCGGTCACTTGGATGGATTTAATGATCCTATGATTGATGACAAGCAGTCGAACAAACGCTATCGAGCCGATATGTTGATTGAAAATCATATTGCCAAGTTGCGTAGTGACGGGAAGGCCGAAAAGGCCGATGAGCTCCAAGAATTGCTCGATACAGCCGGTTCACGCCAAGGAGTGTGCGAGGATCTGCATCAAATTATTATGGATGAAGAGATTCGCGCTCCGGAATCGGGAGCCTTTGAATGGACCGAAGTGCGTCAGTTTAACTTGATGTTCAAGACTCAGTTTGGGGCAACCTCTTCGGGCGGTGATGGTGATGATGCGGTTTATCTACGTCCCGAGACAGCCCAGGGAATTTTTGTAAACTTTAAAAATGTAATGGATACGGCTCGTCAGCAGGTGCCGTTTGGTATTGCCCAGGTCGGTAAGGCATTTCGGAACGAGGTGGTAGCCCGACAATTTATATTCCGAATGCGGGAGTTTGAGCAGATGGAGATGCAATACTTTGTAGAGCCAGGCACCGATGCCGAAAGTTACGAGCATTGGCTCAACAAGCGCCTCGACTGGCATAAGAAGTTGGGTATTCGTGAGGGGAAGCTACGCACGCATCCACATCCCGAAGATAAATTGGCGCACTATGCTGAAGCTGCTGCCGATATTGAATACGAATATCCCATTGGCTGGCAAGAGGTTGAGGGTGTTCACAATCGTACTGATTTTGATTTGGGACAGCACAAGGAATATTCGGGTAAAAAGTTGGAGTACTATGATCAACAGAAGCAGGAGAAGTATGTGCCGTATGTTATTGAGACCTCAATAGGGCTTGACCGCACGGTGATGATGGTGCTTTGTGATGCCTACCGCGAGGAAGAGGTAGATGGCGATACACGAACCGTGTTGAAGATGAACCCACAGTTGGCACCGACTAAAGTGGGTATCTTTCCGCTTATCAAAAAAGATAAGTTGCAAGATCTGGCGCATAAGATTACGGATGATTTGCGCGAAGATTACAATGTGCTGTATGATGAGTCCGGATCAATCGGCAAGCGCTATCGTCGCCAGGATGAAGCGGGTACGCCGTTCTGTGTAACGGTTGATTTTGACGGCGTTGAAACCGAAGGCGAAGATACGGTGACCATCCGCTACCGCGATGATATGACGCAGGATCGCGTTCCGGTAAGTCGGCTGAAAGAGGTGATTGATGATAAAATGAAGAGCTGGAAACCTGAGTAGATGGAAGCTATTTTTGTATCATCCTAAACTTAGTTGGGATTCGTAGTTTTAGCTTTATTAAATAAGAAAAGGAGTTCACTTCGAAAGTGAACTCCTTTTTTGTTTGAATCCGTAATGATTTACGCATCAGCATTAGCAACGCCAATCACGCCGCATCCCATGCGTGCTCCAGCAGCACCGGTAGGTTGTGATTGCATGTCATCTTCACCGGCGTGGATTACAATACCACGTCCCAGTATGCTGTCAGCACCATTTAATTCAATAGTAGAATCCACATAATCGATGGTAGCATTGCCGTCGGCATCAGCTTCGAGGTTCCCCATATCACCTACGTGACGACTTTCGGCATCGGGGCCAGCATGCGGATTATCAGCAGGGTTATAATGTCCGCCGGCTGAGGTTCCATCAGCAGCGCGACAGTCGCCATATTGGTGAATATGGAAGCCGTGCTTACCTTCTTCAAGGCCTTCAAATTCACCCTGTACGCGAACCCCGTCATCCACTTTTGTAAAGGTAACATGACCCGTGGCATTGCCACTTTCCGTAGGATGGACAACTGCAACAGCTTCTGTAAAGTCAGTAGTCGGTTCAGTTGAAGTTTCCTCCTGTTCCATCTCCTGCTGGGCACATCCCATGGCAAAAAAGACCAATACTAATGACAGCAAATACTTTTTTAATGATTGCATAAATAATATGATGTTTGGTTTTTGTTCGAGTTTCAATCCTAATTTGTTAACAAGAGCCAATGTATTGGCATTCAATGAAAGTTAAAAGTATCGATCAGCCCAGGCGGCAAGAACTTCAGCCAAGTAAATGCTGTCTTCTTCTTTTGTGAGCAGGTGGTTGGCATCATCGAGGGAGACAAAACTTTTGGGATGTTTGGCCTTTTTATAGATATGAGCGGCATTTTCAATTCCCACTGTATTATCTACCGGAGAATGAAAAATCATCAATGCTCGGTCAAGGCTTTGAATCTTTTCATCCATATGAGTGGCTTCGAGATCATCAATGAACTGCTTTTTGATCGTGAAATCACGTCCTGCCAGCGTAACCGTGGCAATACCTTTTTGCTCAATTTTATCAAGTTGGGCTCCAAAATTCTTCTTTACATGATCGGGATTTGCCGGAGCCCCAATGGTTGCTACTGCTTTGCTGTTTGGGATTTTTTGTGCGGCTTGTAATACGGCAGCACCTCCTAACGAATGACCAATGAGTATCGCCGGCGCGCGATAATGTGATGCCATATGCTCAGCTGCAGCAATGAGATCTTCAATGTTGGATGAAAAATTTGTGTCCGCAAAATCACCCTCACTTTCGCCTAAACCGGTAAAATCAAAGCGAAATATTCCTATACCATGTTTAGTAAGGGTTTTACTGATATTTGAAACTACTTTCAGGTTTTTTGAGCACGTAAAGCAGTGTGCAAAAAGGGCGTAGCTTCGAGGTTCATCAGGTGGTTGATCTACTCGTGCCGAAAGTTGGTCACCAAAAGCGCCTTCAAACGTAATTTTTTCTGATCGCATGAGTCCTCATTGATTTATATTTTGTTAGTCATTCAGATAACAAACAAGATATAAAAGAATTTTCTTACTATGGCTGATCAACCTACTCCGCTTTTTCATTTAGCATTTCCGGTTTCTGATCTAGACGAGACATTAACGTTTTATCGAGATGTTCTTGGCTGTGACACCGGACGCAGCTCAGATAAATGGATTGATTTCGATTTTTGGGGACACCAGGTTGTAGCGCATTTAAGTCCCGAAGAAGCAGGTAAGTCGAGCATGAACGACGTGGATGGACATGCTGTACCGGCCAAGCATTTTGGATTGATCTTGGAATGGGAACAGTGGGAGGAGTTGGCTACTCGATTAGAAAAGAAAGACGTTGATTTTATTATCGAGCCCTATGTACGATTCGAAGGAAAGCCGGGCGAACAGGCCACGATGTTCTTCAAAGACCCCAGCGGTAATGCACTTGAATTCAAGGCCTTCCGGAATAAGGATCAGATTTTTGCTACGTAGTTATGTATTATTGGTTAATGGTTATTAGGACCCCCAATAACTAATAACCATTAACTAAACTCTTCCTCGATTTCGCTCATCTTCATCGCCAATTCTTCCCATTCAGCATATACTTCAACGAGTTTTCCTTTGAGCTTTTCGTATTCCATCGAGATCTCTTTGACCTGCTCTTCATCATCATAAAAATCCGGTTCGGCCATGAGGTCCTCAATCTCATCTTTACGCTCTTCGAGTTTCTCAATTTTTTCCTCCAACGGATCAATTTTCTTTTTTAGCGGTTTGAGCTTGTCATATTTTTTCTGTCGTTTTTGTGCAGCAATTCGCCGCTCTTCCTTGCGTGATAATCCGTTGCTGGAAGAATTCGAACTACTTTCTTGCTGATCTTTTTTGTCATCTTCTTCACGTTCTTCAACCTTATCAAGATAATAGGAGACGTTGCCATGAAAGGTGTTCGTTTCATCGGGACGTACTTCCAGTACCTTATCCACAATAGGATCAAGGAAGTCGCGGTCGTGACTCACAATCATATAGGTACCTTCGTATTGATCAAGTGCTTGCTGAAGAATATCCTTGGATTGCATATCGAGGTGATTGGTAGGCTCATCAAAGATTAGGAAGTTAGCTGGCTGTACGAGCATACGTGCCAGGGCAAGTCGACTTTTTTCTCCGCCGGATAATACCGAGACTTTCTTAAAAACATCATCGCCCTGGAAAAGGAAGCATCCCAAGATGGTGCGAAGTTGCGTTTCGTCGGTCTTTGGGGCAGCTTCCCGCATGATTTCAAAAACCGTTTTATTGAGATCCAGCTCATTGGCCTGGTGCTGGGCAAAGTAGGAGGTCGTCACATTGTGGCCCGGTTCTCGTTCGCCGGCATCAAAATCTTCAAGCCCGGCCAGCATGCGAATCATCGTCGATTTTCCCGCGCCATTGGGACCTACAACTGCAATTTTATCCCCGCGATCGATAGCGTAGGAAAGATCCTCAAAAACAATATTATCGTCGTATTGCTTACGGATATTTTTGAGTCGCATCACAACCGCACCGCTGCGTTCGGGGGGAGGAAACTCAAAGAAAATCTCCTCTTCGCGTTCATCCAGCTCAATTTTATCCATCTTTTCGAGCTGTTTGATCCGGCTCTGCACCTGTGCCGCTTTGCTGGCGTTGTAGCGAAACTTGTCAATAAACTCCTGGATTTCTTTAATCTCCTGCTGCTGATTTTCATAAGCCTTACGTAAATGTTCTTTCCGCTCAGCATGTTTCTCTTCGTAGTAGTCGTAATTGCCGGCGTAATCCAGCAGGTCGCCATATTCCAATGCTAACGTACGGGTCGTGATCTTATTCAGAAAAGCCTTGTCGTGCGATACAATAATGACTGCGCCCTCGTAGCCATTTAAAAATTGTTCAATCCAGCGGAGCGACTCAATATCAAGGTGGTTTGTGGGCTCGTCCAACAGCAGGTACATTGGACGTTGAAGTAGCAGTTTCCCCAGAGCAATACGCATCAGCCAACCACCACTAAACTCAGTTGTGGAGCGCTCAAAATCATCCGGTGTAAAACCAAGTCCCATTAACACTTTCTCAATATTCGATTCCAGTGCGTAGGCCCCAGATTGCTCGATGCGATTTTGAAGTTTGCCCACTTCCTCCATCGCCGATTGATATTCTGATGTCCCTTCTTCGAGCGTTGCCAATTCTTCACGTGCTTTTTGAACCTTATCTTCGAGCTCCTGGATATCCGCAAAAGCACTTTCCATCTCTTCATAGACCGTCAAATTGGGATCGGGATCTACCCCATCTTGCGGCAGGTAACCGACGGTTGCGGCCTTAGACATGGTGATATTTCCGCCATTGGGCTCAATTTCACCGGCAATAATTTTCAGGAGTGTTGATTTGCCAGCGCCATTAGGACCTACGAGTCCAACGCGTTCACCGGGATTAATAATGGTGCTTATTTCGTCGAGCAGGGTTTCATCCCCAAAAGAAAGTGATATATTTTCGAGTTGAAGCAAGGAGATAAGTTCTTTAAAATTGGCACTTAATATAATCAACAAAGTGCTTTGGCTAAATGATAATTTCAGATAATTTTTTTGAAATTTCTTTAGAGAAGCCGGGCCAATAAGGTTTTTTAATCAGCTTTAATACCCCTATTTTTGATCTATGTATTTACTGATTTTTTATTTAGGGCTTGCTATCGGAGTATCCTTTTTGTGTTCGATTTTGGAGGCAGTACTACTGTCGGTGAGTCATTCCTATATTGCTATCATGGAGCGAAAGGGGACAAAAGTTGGAAAGCTACTGCGCCATTATAAGGAGGATGTAGATCGTCCGCTTTCTGCCATTCTGAGTTTAAATACGATTGCCCATACCGTTGGTGCTGCCGGGGTGGGGGCACAGGCTCAGATTGTTTTTGGGGATGCTTATGTAGCTATTACCTCAGCAGTACTTACCTTTTTGATTTTGGTACTTTCGGAGATTATTCCCAAAACGATTGGAGCTACTTATTGGAGGAAATTAGCTCCGACTGCAGCAAAAATACTTCGCGTACTGATGTTCTTGATGTATCCGTTGGTAGTAATGTCACAAGCCATTACACGCTGGCTTTCGCAGGACGAAAAACTTCCCAGCTTTAGCCGTGAGGAATTCGGCGCGCTGGCCGATCGGGGAGTGGAGGAAGGAATTTTTGAAGAAGAGGAGTCGCGAATTTTTAAAAACCTGATTCGTTTTAATTCATTGCGGGTTAAGGATATTATGACGCCGCGCACAGTTGTGGTTGGTTTTGATGAAACGCTCAAAGTCGATGACGTCAGGGATAATATCGAACAACTTCATTTTTCACGCTTACCGGTTTATGGAAATGGTCGTGATGAGGTAACGGGATATGTGCTTAAAAATGATCTATTGCTGATGTTGGCTCGTGGAGAAAAAGATAAGGAGCTGAAAGAAGTAAAACGTGATATTTTGATCGTCCCCGAGATGATGCCACTACAGGATTTCTTTGAGCAGCTTATGAAAAAACAGGAGCATATTGCCATTGTTGTAGACGAGTACGGTGGTTTTGCCGGGGTTGTGACAATGGAAGACTTGGTGGAAACACTGTTGGGAATGGAGATTATTGACGAAGTAGATACCATCGAAGATATGCAGAAAATGGCTCGCAAAAAATGGATGGAGCGCGCCAAGCGGCTGGGTATTGTGCCCGAGGATGTCGAACAAGAAACCCCTTCTGTTGACTCTTCCTCATCTTAATAGATAAACTTTTCTTAGATTGTTATATGAGGAGAATTTCCTTCAAAAAAATCAACGAAAGTATATTTAAACTTTAATTAATTTTTTTTAATTAAAAGCGGTTAATCTATCTTGTTTAAAGGAAGGACAAAATAGATAGTATTCTACTGGTAATTTTGATGTTAATTTTTGTAACCGCTTACATTAAAAATTGATGTTGAAGTTCTTTTTCTGTATCTCAAATCTTATCAATAAAAAAGTTAATTAACACGGAGGTTCTATGAAAAAATTGTTGTTACATACTTTGCCAAAGTATATGCTTTGGTGTCTGGCAGTGTTTTTAATTTTGCCGGGAACCCAAGCATTATCTAACGACATGCAGGACGGATATATTGCTCTTGCTGAAAATGAAGTTACAAATGTTGAGCAGGAGATTTCTGGCGTGGTTACTGATGCTGAAACCGGTGATCCGCTACCTGGAGTAAATGTAAGGGCTACCCAAAACCCTTCAATTGGTACTTCTACAAATCAGGATGGTCGATATTCATTAACGGTCCCCGATGATGTTTCTTCACTAACCTTTACTTTTGTTGGATATCAGCGACAAGAAGTGAGTATTAATGATCGTTCAACTATAGACATCTTGTTAAAACCCGAGGTTGAAGCACTTGAAGATGTTGTAGTAACTGCGTTTGGTGTTGAGCAAGAAGAAAAACAATTGGGATATTCTGTTCAGCAGCTTGATAGTGAAGAGTTAACGCTTGGGAAAAATGAAAATGTAGTAAGTTCTTTGCAGGGTAAAGTTTCTGGGGTGCAAATTACTAATACAGGTGGAGCTCCTGGAAGTAGTTCAAGAATATTAATTCGTGGAATTAGCTCGTTAGATCCCAGTGCCGATAATCAGCCTTTATTTGTCGTTGATGGTGTTCCCATTGATAACTCAACTGTAGAGGCTGGAGATACTCCACGGGGACTCAGTAATCGTGCCGCAGATTTAAATCCCGAGGACATAGAATCTATGAGTGTTCTTAAGGGGGCTGCAGCATCTGCACTGTATGGTGTTAGAGCAGCAAACGGAGCTGTGATAATTACTACTAAAAGTGGTCAATCCGGTGATACTCAAATAAATTTTAAAAACTCTATCGGATTTGATCGTGTCAACAGTTATCCGGAGTTCCAAAAAGTTTATGGCCAAGGATTTGGTGGAGAGGCTACAACGGATAGTTTCTGGCCAAATTGGGGAGCTCCTATTGAAGACGTTGCTGATACTCTTGATGGATGGCGTTATCATGACATCTGGAGAAACTCCATGGAAACCGGTGTGAAAATTGATAACACTATTAGTGTCTCCGGTGGTGGAGATGTTGCTACTTACTATGGGTCAGTTTCTAATGTTTCGCATGATGGGGTAATGCCCTTTAGCAATTGGGGACGCACCTCTGTAAAATTATCTGGTGATATTAATCCTGGAGAAGACCTCCAGATTTCATCTTCTGTTAACGTTATTAACTCGGGAGGTAATAGAGTTCCGGCTGACCGATTTATGGAACGCTTAATGTACTGGGCTCCTACTAAGCCGGTTACTGATTTTGAGAAAGAGAATGGTACAATGAAGGGATATTATGCTAATGGTAATGCAGGAACGAATCCTATTTATGATGCAAAGTATTCAACCTACGAGGATGATGTTAATCGAGTGATTGGTAATTTGAGTATTAACTATAACTTCACTGATTGGATGAGTGCATCATACCGGTTGGGTATGGATTATTATAATGATAGTCGGACAAATATTACGCCTGGTCCACAGGGAATAGAAAATGAAAATGTGCTTAGTAGCACTGGTTTTATTAATGAGTTGAGAATCACCAACCGTGATCTAAACTCAACTTTTAACTTGATGTTTAATGGTGATCTTACAGAAAAGCTTTCTGCTGATTTAACACTCGGAAATGATATTTTTGACCGAGAGGAAACGCAAGTTGAAGCATCAGGAAGCGATTTTGTAACGCCGAACTTTTATAATCTCAGTAACACTCGTGAGATATCGAATGCTCAAAATTTGGAACAGCGTCGTCTTATTGGTGTTTATGGTGATTTAATGCTTAATTACGACGATTACCTGTTTTTAAATATAACAGGACGTAATGATTGGTCATCAACACTACCAGTTGATAATCGATCATTCTTTTATCCATCTGCTAACTTAGGATTTGTTTTTTCTGAGATAGTTGATTTACCAGACTTCATCTCTTACGCGAAGTTACGGACTTCCTATGCACAGGTTGGTAAAGATGCAAGTCCTTACTCAACCAACATCACATTTAACTCTCCTACTCAATATCCTATAAATGGACAGGTGGGATATACAAGAAATCAAATTATTGGTAGTCCAGATTTGAAGCCAGAAATTACAACCTCAATTGAGGTTGGAGCAGATTTACGTTTCTGGGATGGTCGAGCAGGTATTGATGTAACATATTATAAGGCCAACAGTGCTGATCAAATCCTTACTGTACCCATTTCAAATGCTGTAGGAGGTACCAGACTTGTTACAAATGCTGGGGAAATAGAAAATCGAGGTATCGAAATGCAATTGGATTTTACGCCTATAGAACAGCGTAATTTTCAATGGGATGTACTCGTTAATTTCAGTCGAAATAGAAACGAAGTTATTTCTATCCGCGAAGGAATTGACGAAATTAATCTAGGATCTTCTTTTGGATATGGGGGTTCTTCTGCCAGCATTCGATTGGTTGAAGGTGAACCATTTGGTAATATTTATGGAACAAGTTACCAGCGATATTATGAAGATGGTGAACCAGATGATAAACTCTATCTTGATGAAGATCGCTCCGTTGTAATTGGGGATGATGGATTCCCAGTCGTCAATACTGATCAAAAAGTGCTGGGTAATGCTTTTCCCGATTGGATTGGGGGCATCAGAAATAGCTTTGCATATCGTAATGTAAGTCTTTCATTCCTTATCGATATCCAACAGGGACTGGACGTTTACAGCCAATACGATAACTTTTTTGCCGCATTTGGTATTACTAAAAATACACTTGATCGTAACGAAACAAGGGTTTTTGAAGGGGTTACAGAAGATGGGCAACCCAATACCCAAGAAGTTTGGTTGGGACAAGGTGTTGGCCCCGATGGTCGAGATTATGGGGCTGGATTTTACCGAAATACCTATCGGACAGCTACCGAAAACTTTGTGAAAGATGCCTCCTTTATTAAGCTACGCAATATAAATCTTTCATATAGTTTGCCAGATAACCTGATTGAACAGTTACCTTTTAGAAGTGTAACCGCCTCTGCTACTGCAAATAATATTATCCTTTATACTCCATTTGATGGATTTGATCCAGAATCACGCAGTGGGCCCGCAGGAAGTAACGCAACTGGTTTTACCGGACTTGATCATCCTGGAGTAGCAAGCTTTGTATTCTCTCTGAATTTCTCCTTATAAAGAAAGTTTAAAACAGAATAATTATGAAAAACTTAAAACTATTAGCGTTTTGTATGCTCAGCGTCATACTTGTAAGTATGGCCGGTTGTAGTGATTATTTGGATATTAATGAAGATCCAAACAATCCTACAGAAGCTCCCCTTTCTGGATTAATGACGAATACGACTTTTGAAACATCTCAAAATATGTATTCTTTGGGCAGTAATACCTCTTATTATGTCCAGTATTTAGCTTCTCCTAATCCAAGTAGTTCAACGGATATCCAAGACGATGTTGCTTACGACAATACTTGGTTTGGTTTCTATGATGTGATGACAGATTTGGCAGTATTAAGACAGGATGCTGCTGAGCAGGGAGCTACCGATTATCTCGGGGTAGCAAATATTCTGACTGCTTTAAATTTGGCAACTGTTGTAGACGTGTGGGGCAATGTGCCTTATAGCGATGCTTTTTTCGTTGAAACGTTGACGCCAAGTTATGATAATCAAGAAGCACTTTACGATACTGTTCATACTCTTTTGGATAACGGAATTCAAAACTTGGAACAGGGTAATTCAACGATCGAGCTAGGAAATGATGACTTTATCTACGGTGGTAATACCGACCAGTGGATTCGTCTGGCCCACATGCTTAAAGCTCGGTACCTTAATCACCTGAGCAAGCAATCCAGTTATTCGCCTACTGATGTATTGGCAGAGGTTGACCAAGGTCTGACGGACAATGCTGATGATGCTCAGGTTGACTATTTTGAAGATCAATTTAACCCATGGGCTGAGGTTGCCATCGATAACGCCAACTTACTCCTGGGCGGTTGGATATCCGAGCAAATTGTTAAGCATCTGGATGGCACTCTTTACGGTGTGGAAGATCCCCGAATTGAACCATTGATGGGTCCCAATGATGACGGAGATTATGTAGGTACTCGAAACGGGGCGGGAAGAGGTTCTGCACCTGAACAAGGAGCAAGAAGCGTTTTAACTACAGATGATTTTTATGCCTCTGAAACAGCTCCCGTTTTAATTGCTACATACGCCGAACAAAAGTTTATTGAAGCTGAAGCTGCTTTCCGAGCGAATCAACCAGCACGTGCTTACAATGCATATTTAGATGGTATTGAGGCTCATATGGATAAGGTGGGTGTTTCGGAATCAGATAAACAAGATTACATGAGTGATCCTGCAGTAGCAGTAGGGGAAAGTGGGTTAACACTTGACCTAATATTCAAAGAAAAATATACAGCCATGTACCTCCATCCTGAGGCTTGGGTAGATGCTCGTCGGTATGATTATCAATATGATGATATGGAACTACCTGCTAATCATAATCCTGATTTGAATGGAGAGTTTATTCGACGATTAGCATATCCTGATTCAGAAACACAACGTAATTCTGAAAATGTTCCTGATATTTCCCTATCTGATCACATTTGGTGGGATGTTGATTAATTACAACACCCCAAAATGATGAGTAGTATCATTAAATTTATTTTTTAAAAAAAGGCACAGAAATTTTCTTTCTGTGCCTTTTACATATCATTATAACATATGGTTAAAGAGTAAAGTTATATGAAGGTTAGAGTTCTATCATTGTCACTTATTGTCTTGTTTTTTGTTTCACTGGTGGCTTGTGGTCCATCCCAAAAACAGGATATTCAACAGAAAATTACCAATACCTCTCAACACTTTGCTCCCGACAGCAGGGTGGCGTTATTCGATGTGAAAGCGATATCAAATAATGGAGAATGGCTTCTGAAAGGCGAAACAAATCTTCCCGAAGCCAAAGAGGCATTACTGGATTCGCTTTCAGCAATGGATGTTTCTAATGTAGACAGCATAAAGGTATTGCCGGCAGAAGAGCTTGAAGGCAAAACCTTTGGCATTGTAAATAATTCAGTAGCAAACTTGCGATCTCGTCCGTCACATCCCGCGCAGTTGGTTACCCAAGCTACGTTGGGCATGCCTGTAAAAGTGCTTAAAAAAGAGGGCAGCTGGTATATGATTCAGACCCCGGATGATTATCTTTCGTGGGTTGATTATGGCGGTGTTGAACCAATGGATAGCAAGAAATATGCGGATTGGAAAGAAGCTGACAAGATTATTTTTCTTGAAACCAACGGCTATGCGTATGAAAAGCCCTCTTCAGAATCTACAAAAGTTTCGGATTTAGTGAGCGGTAGTATTCTCAAAACTACAGGTACCTCCGGGAATTATTATGAGGTTAGCTATCCTGACGGTCGGACTGGTTTTGTGAGCCAATCTGAGGCACGTTCATTTGATGATTGGAAAGCGTCGGTTGAAGCCTCTGAAAATGAGTTAGTTGAACAGGCAAAGTCGCTTAAGGGATCACCGTATCTGTGGGGAGGAACATCATCCAAAGGTATGGATTGCAGTGGATTTACGAAAACGATCTATTTTATGAATGGTTGGATTATCCCCCGTGATGCTTCTCAGCAAATTCATGCGGGCGAATTGGTCGATACTTCCGATGGATTCGATAATTTACGTCCCGGTGATTTGTTGTTTTTTGGTCAAGAAGCAACCGAAGACCGCGACCGGCGCGTTGTGCACGTAGGCATGTGGATTGGCAATGACCAGTTTATTCATTCGGCCGGACGTGTAAAAATAAGTAGTGTTGATCCTGAATCGGAATATTATGATGAATATAATCTCAACCGTTATCTCGAAACGCGTCGATATCTCCAGCACAAAGAGGGCAATATTCTCGATGTGGAAGATATGTACGAGATTTAATTAAATGCCAAATTATAAAGTACCTTCGATAATGTTTTCCGAAGGTATTTTTTCAATTTTATATATATGAAACTGCTCAAGAACTTATCAAAGTTAAGCCTGTTATTGCTTTTGGTAACGGCTTGTTCTTCAAATCCGAATACTATGGCTGATTTGGAAAGTGAAATCCGACAGGATTTATCTACACTCGAGGGCCAGTTTGCGGTAGGGTTTAAAATGATTGAAAGTGATCAGCAACTGTTTATCAACGACCGCGAAATGTTTCATGCGGCAAGTACCATGAAAACACCCGTGATGATTGAGCTTTTCAAACAGGCAGAAGCTGGTAAGTTTTCGCTGGATGATTCTATTGAAGTTAAAAATGAGTTTCGGAGCATTGTCGATAGTAGTCGTTATCAAATGGATATCGATGAGGATAGCGAAGGGGAACTATACGAGCTGGTTGGCCAACAGCGTCCCATTCGAACGCTCATCAACGATATGATTACCATGAGCAGTAACCTGGCTACAAATATCCTGATTGAAAAAGTGGGTGCTGAAAATGTAACTCAAACGATGCGTAGTTATGGGGCCGATAGTATTAAGGTGTTGCGTGGTGTAGAAGATATTAAAGCATATGAGCGGGGGTTAAGCAACCGAACTACGGCTTTTGATGAAGTTGTTATCTATGAAAAATTGGCTCGAGGAGAAGCCGTAAGTAAAGAAGTATCAGAAGAAATGATTGGCATTTTAAAGCAACAGAAATTTAATGAAATGATTCCCGCACGGCTACCCGATGATGTTGAGGTAGCCCATAAAACGGGTTGGATTACTGGTGTGAACCACGATGTGGGGATTGTTGAGCTTCCAGAAGGCCAGCGTTACGTGTTGGTACTTTTATCCAAAGAAGCGGAAGATCGTGAACAGGTATTGAATACGTTTGCCGATATCTCCCGATTGATTTATGATTTTGTTAAAAATAAATAACTCAAATAATATTTAGATGATTAAGGTAGTACAACTGGGATTAGGTCCTATTGGTCAGCGATTAACGCGGTATTTATCGGAACGGGAAGGTATACAAATAGTGGGGGGCATCGATCCAGACCCACAAAAGACGGGGAAAGATCTTGGTAAATGGGCGGATATACAGGAAATGAATATTACGGTTTCGCCCAATTTGGATTCCTGTCTATCTGTCGATGATGCTGATGTGGCCGTCATTTCTACTGTATCGTCGCTCAAAAAATTGGAAGCACAGGTCAAAGAAGTTGCCGACTGTGGGTTAGATATCGTATCGACTTGCGAGGAGCTTTCGCACCCATGGCAAACACAACCGGAGCTGGCCCGACGTATTGACGACTATTGCAAACAGCAAGGAGTTAGCTGTGTTGGTACGGGCGTCAATCCCGGATTTTTGATGGATTTTCTGCCTTCGGTGTTAACATCAGTCTGCAGGAAAGTTGAGCATATTAAAGTAAAGCGGATGCAAGATGCACGTCCGCGTAGAAAACCATTTCGGGATAAGATTGGTGCTGGGCTAACGGAAGAGGAGTTTAATGAAAAGCGGGACACGATACGCCACGTTGGATTGCCGGAATCGGTGTATATGATTGCAGATGCTATGAATTGGGAGCTGACGGATATGAGTGAAACGCTGGAACCAATACAGGCTGACAAGTCTATCCAAACGGAAAGCGGAACGGTAAAACGAGGGGATGTCGCAGGCGTACGACAGGTTGCACGAGGTTATCAGGATGACCAAGAAGTTATTACACTAATTTTTGAGGCAGCAGTTGGAATTGAACATTCGCATGACAGTATTTATATAACCGGAGATCCTGCTTTTACTTCGACGGTTGAGGGTGGAGTTAATGGAGATATTGCCACTTCGGCCATTATTGTAAATACGACTCAAGCGATAAGCCGGGCAACACCTGGACTTAAAACCATGCTGGATATTACCGCGCCAGCCTACTTTAGCAAACAGGAAGCTCCAGTTTTGGATTAAGAAGAAGATAATGTGATGAAAAAGGTATTATTCGGTTTTTTGGTGTTGGCTTTGTTGGGATCTTGTAAAAGTAGATCAGGGCTGACGATACAGGATACTCCCATCAAGTTTGATTCCACCCGGACGGTTTTGTCGCTGGAATACTTGGAAACCCGCTATGGGATGATGCAGGAGGAACCAACTATCACGCCCCGAATGGTTGTCGTTCACTGGACGGCTTCTACCTCTTTTAACGATACATTTAATTATTTTTATGACTCTCGGCTGGATGCCTCCCGAAAAAACATTGACGATGCCAGTAATCTTAACGTATCTGCTCATTACTTAGTAAAGCGAGATGGAGAAGTGCATCAGCTGTTACCTGATACGTTGTTTGCACGTCACGTTATTGGGTTAAATCACAGCGCCATTGGTATCGAAAATGTAGGGACGGATACCGCTCGGCTTACCGAAGCACAACTTGAAGCAAATACAGAATTAATTCAAAAGCTCTATGAAAAACATGACATTGAGTATCTGATAGGCCATTTTGAATACCAGCTTTTTGAAGATCACTCCCTGTGGAAAGAAGTTGACGATGAGTATCGTACTAAAAAAAGTGATCCGAGTAATGAATTTATGCTTAGGCTGCGGAAGAATCTGAGCGAATTGGATTTTAAGGGGCCACCCAATCAATGGTACTTAAAAAATGAGTAGGCAGAAGCCTTTGATCTATCCCACCGCTAAACTTACGATTGGATGGACCAACAAAGCTCTAACATAACCACCGGATGGCAAAGCCAGCCATATGATGGATTGGCAAGGGTATCCGGTAAGATTGGAGGTCCGGCTGATCAAATGGCTAGACCTGTCTTCCAATTATTACTCTTGGTAACCCGGCCCACGAACCACACGTCCCGGCATTGCTCCGGTATGGTTGCCATCTCTTAACACCTGTTGGCCGTTCACAAAAACATGCTCAACCCCCGTGGCATATTGATGTGGGTCGGTAAAGGTTGCATTGTCAGTAATGTTTTCGGGATCAAAGATAACCACATCTGCAAAATGTCCTTCTTTTAGATAGCCTCGATTTTCAATTTTTAAATTGGTTGCAGGCAGGCCAGTTAATCTATAGATGGCCTCTTGCAATGGAATGACCTGTTGGTCCCGAACGTACTTGCCCAGCAAGCGAGCAAAAGTGCCATAGGTGCGAGGATGTGTGCTGGATTTTAGCACTTCACCCTCAGCAGCCACTGATCGGGCGTCGGAGCCAAAACTCATATAGGGTTGTTTAATTTTACGCTTTACGTTTTTCTCTGACATCACAAAAAAGACCGAGCCGATATCTCCACCGTTTTCGATGAGGAGATCTAAAATAGTTGGAATGGGATCGGTTCCGCGCTGTTCGCTTACTTTGGTCAATGTTTGACCGTTATATTTTTTAAGGGAATCCACATCAAATTCGAGTAGCAAAATATTATCTGGCGATCCGGCCAGCTGATAAAAATTTTCCCAGTCGGTTTCCGAACTTGCCATTTCCTTTTCAATCTTTTGTCGTATTTCGGGATCTTTCAGCCGTTCGATAAAATCAGCGGTAGAACCTTCTTGTGCCCAGGGTGGAGTGGTGGCATCAATACCGGTGGATGCGGCCGTATAAGTATACATGTTGGTTGAGATATTGTGACCAAGTGATCGCAGGGAATCTATTTTGTAAAAAACCGTGTCCAGCTTCGGCCAATTTTGTTTGCCAGCGGCTTTGAGGTGATAAATCTGCGCATCGATATCTGCTTCGGTAGCAATTTCAAAAAATTCATTCGTGGCTTCCAGTAGATTGTCGCCTTCACTGCGGATGTGCGAAACATAGGTGCCATTGTATTCGGCGGCAGCTTTGGAAAGAGCGATGAGCTCATCCGTATCTGCAAACCAAGCCGGGGCGTATATGAGTGAAGAACCGACGCCGAGTGCTCCTTCTTCCATTGCCTGACGTACTAATTGTTGCATCTGAGCCAGCTCATCATCGGAGGCGGTGCGATCCTCTCGTCCGATTATATTTACGCGCAGGGTCGTTGCACCGACAAACGAAGCGACGTTGGGGCTCACGCCTTGGTCGGTCAGATGCTCTAAAAATTCGCCGAGTGTTTGCCATGGTTCGTCGTCGCGCATATCCTCATTCAACGGACCCATAGATGAGCCTTCTCCAAAAATTTCGAGTGTTACGCCTTGTTTAATGTCACTCATCGATCGACCGTCGCTGAGCAAGCTGTAATTGGCCCAGCTAAGCATGTTGATAAATCCTGGTGCTACAGCTTTTCCTTCGGCATCGATAACGGTAGCAGCCGAGGCCGAATTCAGATCTCCGATTGTAGCAATAGTATCACTTCTAATACCAATATCAGTGGTTACCGGATCGTCACCGGTACCGTCATAGACTGTACCGTTTTTGATAATTACATCGTAGTCTGATGAACAACTCAATGTCATCAAAAGGGCAATTATCAGGGCACAAGAATAAAATAGTTTTACACGCATCTGGTTTCGTTTTGATTAAAAATTTGTTAGCTATGTTATCAGATTTTGATCGGTTTCTACTAAGAAATCAAGAATGAATTGTTAATCTAACAAATGGGGACGGTGCAATGAAATTAACGGTTGTTAAATCTTTTATAATACTGGTTTTTGCTGCTATGTTGGCGGGGGGATGTAAATCCTCGGAATCGGTGTCGGAAACCAATGAATCAGAAAAGGATACGCCGGCAACTACGTTGGCAAAAATGATTGAGACTTCAGATGTTTTTTCTGCTAATTTAACAGGTTTTGCACTCTACAATCCGGAGACGGAAGAGATCATTCACAGTCAAAATGCGAATCGTTATTTTACACCGGCTTCAAATACTAAGCTGTTTACATTTTATACAGGATTAAAACTGCTGCCGGATTCCCTTAAGGCGCTCGAATACGAAGTACGCGGTGACTCTCTTATTTTTTGGGGGACAGGCGACCCCTCGTTTTTGCATCCAGATTTTGGTAATGATAAGGTCTATAAATTTTTAAAAGATCGTGATGAAGATCTCTACTTCTCAGATTCTAATTTTGATGACGAGCTGTTGGGGCCGGGGTGGTCGTGGAGCGATTACCAGCATTATTATCAGCCGGAGAAAGTGCCATTTCCTATCTTTGGAAATATAGCCCGTTTCACTATTCAGGAGATTGAGCTTCGGAAAATTGCCGAGACTGACAGTGGCTTGGCTGTTTCTCCCGAGTATTTCCAGTCGTATGTGGATGAAACCGGGGGGCGTGAAGAGTTTTTATACCGCGGCATGACCGATAATACATTTTTATATAAGCAAGAGGCTGATACCAGTACATATACTATCGACAAGCCATTTCATTACAGCCCCGAAATGCTTACCGATATGTTATCGGATACCCTTGGTAAAAAAGTGGAGTATGTAGATGTTAAGCGCCCGCAATCCCCCAAAGAAATATACAGCATAAAGTCAGACACGGCATACAAACGGATGTTGCAGCCAAGTGATAATTTTATTGCTGAACAGCTGTTGCTGTTGACTGCCTCGGAACTGGGAAAACCGTTGAATACTCGCACGGTGATCGAGAAGATGAAAAAGGAATATCTGGATATGTTGCCGCAGGAACCACAGTGGGTAGACGGTTCGGGATTATCTCGATATAATATGTTTACACCCGAATTAATGATTCGCCTACTGGGAGCTATTGACGATGAGTTTGAAGACGACGAGAAGTTGTTCCATCTGTTACCAGCAGGTGGGAAGCGTGGAACAATTAGTAGTTGGTATGGTCCGCGGGATGATGGAGAAGAGCCATACGTGTTTGCAAAGACGGGTACGCTTAGTAATAATCATTCGCTGAGTGGTTATGTGTTAACCAAGAGTGGGAAAAAGCTCTATTTTAGCTTTATGAATAACCACTATGTGACGTCTTCATCGGTTGTTAAGAAGGAGATGGAAACCGTGCTCTGGTATATTCGTAATAATTTCTAATGAGGATGGCTGTTTTTACGAAAATAGTTTTTTGTGAATTTTTTTTACTGAGGGCAGGGTATCTTTGGTATCAACTACGATATTGAGGTTTCCCTTGGACTTACTGTATGAAATCATATTTAGGGGGATATCGTTAATCTCACGAAGAATGTCCCCAATGAGTTTGCGGTCACTATTTTGACACCCTACCAGGCTTATAATTCCCTGCTCAGGTCGTTGTGTTACTATACCATGTGCTTGTAATTGTGTGATGGCTTTATCAATTTGATCGCCATTTTCTATCGCGATAGAAACCGATGCTTCTGTTGTGGTAACTACATCAACCGGGAGTTGATGCCAGCGCAACACATCAAAGACATCCGCTAAAAATTCGTATCCCATCACGGTTTGCGAAGAAGTGACTGTAATAATAGTACCGTGCTCTTTGTAGGTAATAGCTTTGACAAGCTGATTATTTGTAGATTCGCTTGATATGCATGTTCCCGGAGCTTTTGGGTCAAAAATATTTTTCACATGGATGGGAATCCCCTGTTTGGAAGCAGGTTTAGTCGTGGATGGGTGCAAGACCTTGGCGCCAAAATATGCCAACTCTGTGGCCTCTTGAAAACTTAGCTGGGGTATCGGTTGTGCATTTTCTACAAAACGCGGATCACAAGTGTATACCCCGCTAACGTCCGTCCATATTTCAATGGCATCAGCATTTAAGGCAGCACCTATGAGGCTGGCCGAATAATCCGATCCCTCAAAACCCAAAGTCGTGATGTTCTCGTTGGCATCCATTCCATAGTAGCCTCCCATAACCGGAATGTTTCCGGTGGATATTTTTTGTTGAAGTGTAGTTATTTTGTTGAAAATAAAGTCAACGTTCGGGGAAGCTTTTCCAAAGTTGGAATCAGTACGTATAATTTTAGTTGCATCCAGCCAGGTAGTAAATAATCCCGCTGCGTATCCACACTCCGTAAAGAGATAAGAAGATAGTCGTTCTCCAATCGAGGCGATAACATCCTTGAGCTGTTCTGTCAGTTCCTGCTGGTTGTGGATCGTGGTAAGATGCTGTTTTAATTCCTTTATATGAATGTCAATCCAGCTGTAACAGGCTTCAAGGGTTTGGGAAGAATCATCATATTCAGTTAAAAAGTCTTCGACAATATTATTGTGGCGGGTAGCAATATCATGGGCAATGTCATTTGCTTCTTGGGGATTATCAATAGCTTTATGGGCTGCTTTTACTAATGCTCGGGTCGTACGGGCGGTGGCTGAGACAACAACAAAAGGAGCATCGTAGGTTTTGATGATTTCAATAACTCGTTTCCATGTTTGGGCATCGCCCATGGAGGTGCCGCCAAATTTGAGAACTTTCATCAATGGGGTACGTTATACTTGAGAGATTAATTTTTGCTTGTAAAAATAGAAGTGCAGGGTGAATTTTACTAACGGTTTATTCGCCCATTTCTAAAGCCCGACGGTAGCCCTTTTGTTTCAACATATCTCGGTTCTCTTGTAAAATTTTTTTCACTTGGTTAATGGGAATAGCTTGTGTGATTCCATAATTGATACGTGTTTTTTGCTGGACAAAAACGGAGTCGGTATAAGGACGGGTAATCCGCGAATAGTTTTCTCCTTCGGGATGGGGGACAAGAACTTCTTCTCGTGTAGCGGTTGACGAGCTGGCCATGCCAACCCATTCAAAGCTGTTATAGTTATCATTGGTTGCCAGTACCAATCCTCCGCTAATGCCCGGGTTAAAGGTAGCATCCATCACAAAAAAACGATCGTTCCAGCTTTCTGATGAACTTGCTACTCCTCGGGTTACGATGGGATAACTTTTGGGAAATCCCAAAATATACATGAATGAACCTAAGCGCAGGAAATTACTGTTGCCTGCCGAGATTTCAAGAGGATATAATTCTAAATTTCCTCGTTCAAATTCAACGCTCAAAAGGGCCAGATCTGATCGTTTAGCAGTGGCAAGTACTTTAAAAGGCTTTAGCTCGGTCGAAGTATAGACAAGATGAGATGAGTTTTTCTTGATGCTGATGGATTCTATATATGTCTCGTCAGGGATGTTATTCCCTTCATAGTAGGTGATAATAGTATCTGGGAAGGCGATAGTATGTTCACAGGATATAAGCAGAGAACTCGAGTTGTTGCGGTCGATAATGATTGCGGTTCCACTGGTAGATTCCTCCGTAGATATTTTAGATGTGGCAATGTCTTTTAGGGCATTGGTTTTAATATCAGGGAGCGTAATGGCTCGTCCCTCAAAAGTAAAGCTGTCATAAAATCCGGATGAAGCTATTCGAACCACCGATTGTTGGGCATCTTTTAGCTTGTCATGAATATCTTTGTGGGGGAATGCCGTTGTATAATAGTTGGATTGGGGGCTTTGTTCTTGCTGGGGGGCAGAAAACTCTTGTGTTGACTGTTGTGAGCTACTGCAACTGGCAATAACACCGCCTGCTAAAAGTACTATTACAATATGTTGTAATATTCTCATAATAGTAGAAATAAGTTATATACTTATTGATATAACTTATTTAATTCAGATAAAAGTATGAAAAGAATTAACTTTTTTGGTAAAAATTTTATAAAAAGGCATATGTGTCAATAACTTGGAACGTTGCGGCAAAAAATTATTTGGACTCATATCGGATATGTCAAGCAATGTGCATTGAATGATATTATTTCTGTAGCTTACGCTTATTTTTAAACCATAATGCAGTATAATTGAATTCCAGACCGTATTTTTTGCCCAGGAATGGAATTGAAGTCACCCAAAAATGGGGCGACTCTGATAAGTCTTGTTTCGATTGCCTAATGCCTATGTTGAGTCGTCGGCTATTTCTACTTTTTCCAATTCTTCACGCATTTTTTGATCTATGGAGATGTAAAAGATTTTGTCGCCATCCGCAGGAGAAGGGGTTTGATCCACAGTGAATAGTTGAATCTCGTGATTAGTGGTTATTAAAAATAGCGGGATTATTTCCTCTTCAATGTCATCAATAGATTCATTTTTTTCGTTGAACGCTTTAACTTTAATCTCAGTATTCGATCTTACAAGTTTCGAGATAAGTTCGAAGTTTAGCTTTTTGTGGAATAGAACTCTTCCAATTGAAAGACTGGAGTCTTGTTTGCTTTCAAGATAACCCTGTGTATTGGGAGATATTTGAAATACATGAGATCGGCCAAAAATTTCTCCAAACCGAAGTGCTGCAAGAGAATTTGTTTCATCATTTGGTGTTAATGATATCAGTCGTCCGATACCGTCGAGATTAAGTTCTTCCAATGCAAACTCTGATAGAATATTTCCGTGATAAGTATCTAATCCTTTTGACTTGGCTTTGGCAATGTTTCTCCAGTTAGAGTCTGCTACCAGTACTTTAAGCCCTTCTTTTTTGATAATTTCGGCAACTTTTAGAGCAAAATTATTTGCACCAAGTATAAGCACGCCATTGGGTATAGGTTTGGCTACGCCTAATTTGCGTGCTACCCATGAGGCAGGCAGTCCGTAAATAGTTACGGTTCCAATAATCACTAAAAATACGATAGGTACAAGTTGATCGGCATGGGAAAATCCATTTTGGGCCAGACTGATTGCAAATATTGATGAAATGGAAGCGGCGACGACACCTCTTGGAGCCATCCAGCAGAGAAATAGTTTTTCGCGCCAGTTAATATCCGAAAACATCGTAGAGATGTATACTCCAATAGGTCGTGCTACTAAAATTAGGATAGCCAGAAAGGCAGCGACATTCCAATTTAAATTTTCGATTAGGTTATCCAATTCTACCCGGGCAGCTAAGAGGATGAACAGGGAAGAAAGAAGTAGCACCCGCAAATTTTCTTTAAATTCGGTAATATGATGGATGCGTGCTGTTTTTTGATTAGCAAGGGCAATTCCCATTAATGTTGCAGCCCACAAACCAGATTCATGTTGTAACATATTTGAAACGGTAAAAACAGTTACGACCACCATTAAATTGATGGGATTCTGTAGAAAGTCAGGTAGGAGATGGCGCTTTAACAAAAAATAAATTAATGCAGCACCGGCTAATCCAACCAACGTACCAAATAGAATTGTTTTAACAATGCTCATAAAGGCAACATTGGTTGCAGCTGATAGGCTGGTGCTCAGGATAACTTCGAAAACAAGTACAGCAAGCATTGCTCCGATTGGGTCGATGATAATCCCTTCCCACTTTAGGATCGATCCTACTTGTCCTGAGGGACGTACTTGGCGAAGCAAGGGAATAATTACCGTAGGGCCAGTAACAACAAGAATAGCACCAAGAAGAATAGAGAGTTCCCATCCAAAGGGGAAAAGATAATGGGCGGAAAGGGCGGTAATGATCCATGTTATAATTACTCCAATGCTAACGAGATTGCCTATAACGCCTCCGATGTTTTCCAACTCAGAAAAGCGCAGGCTTAATCCCCCCTCAAACAAAATTATCGCTACTGAAACAGAGATAAATGGAGCCAGTAGCTCTCCCATAAGTTGATCGGGATCAAGTAATCCAAATACCGGTCCGGCTATTATTCCCGAAATAAGAAGAAGTAGTATTGCTGGTAATTTAAATCTCCAGGCAACCCATTGAGCTCCAATTCCAAATATGAGTATGCTTGTTATACCTATGAGTAAATGTCCGCCCATTAAATTCTGTTATGTCGGCTAAAAGAATGAATATTGTTGCTACGAAAGGAGTGAAAATCTATAAATGAATTATGATTAACAAAGATTTTCGGTAGTTTTATAAGGAAGATAAATATTTGTTTAAGCCTAATTTTTTATCGTATTAACTGTTTTATAATTAATTTTTTATAAAGAATTAATTAAGATTCATTATAATGAAGCAAAATATATCGGTAACTTTCTTAACCGATTATATTCAGCAAAACTAAAAAGAGTAACTTTGTTAAGTTTTGTCTTATGGTTCACCAACTGAAAGAAAAATTGATTACGGAGTTTGTTTGGTTACTGGGAATTATTTTTGTTTCAGCTGCATTAGAATATGTGATCATTGAATTGTTTGATCTTCATCCGATATTGAGCGTAAAAATTCAGGCTCTGATAGGTCTAATTATAATTGCATACATTATACGCATGATTACTCGTATGGGAAAGAAAGGGATTATTACATTTGAAGATGAGGAGAAGGGAAAAAGTGAAGAACACTTTGAATAATATTTTTAAGATGTACAGCCCAACTAAATAGCAATTTCTATACAGCTGTTAAGCCATTCTAAACAGCAGTTTTTGTGAGCCTTAAAAATTACCATTGTTTTGCCGATACTGAAAGATTCCAAAAAATTAAAAAAAGAGCTTGGGGCTTTTGATGTCTTTGCTATAGCAACTGGAGCGATGTTTAGTTCTGGTTTGTTTTTGTTACCGGGATTAGCAGCCAGTGAGACGGGGCCTTCCGTGTTTTTGGCTTATTTGGTATCGGGAATATTAGTGATCCCTACTATGTTAAGTAAGGCTGAACTTGGAACTGCATTTCCCCGAGCTGGAGGCACATATTATATTATTGACCGTACACTTGGTCCCTTGATGGGTAGTATTGGGGGATTTGGGTCTTGGTTGTCGTTGGTATTTAAAAGTGCCTTTGCGCTGATCGGGATGGGAGCATATATTTCAATATTTTTTGATGTACCAATAACGCCCGTAGCTATTATTCTGACCATTGCTTTTGGAGCTCTTAATATTTTTGGTGCTAAAGAAACCAGCCGTCTTCAGAATACCCTTGTTATCATCTTGTTATCGATATTAGCTTTTTATTTGGTACAGGGATTTTCCTACTTGTTTTCATTAGACATATTGGATATTCACCGCCAACAGTTCACACCATTTTTTAAGAATGGACCACAAGGATTTTTTGCAACGGTTGGGATGGTGTTTGTGTCTTACGCGGGACTTACAAAAGTAGTGAGCGTAGCTGAGGAGGTTGAGGATCCAGACCGAAATATTCCCCGTGGAATGTTTTTATCCATATTGACAGCTATCGTAATATATGTTATTGGTGTTTATCTAATGACAGCAGTTTTAGAGCCAGAAGCATTTGCCCAGGATTTAACTCCTGTAGCTACGGCGGGTGCGGTTTTTCTGAACTGGCTACCCGGTGATATCGGTCTCATATTAATCGTTATTGCTGCTATTGCAGCTTTTGCATCAACGGGGAATGCAGGTATCATGTCGGCATCACGTTTTCCTTTGGCCATGGCACGAGATCGGTTGCTGCATGTAAAGTTTTCAAAACTCGGGCGGTTTGATACCCCGGTAATATCTATTGTTGTTACTACCGGAGCAATGATCTTTTTGCTGCTTGTTTTTAACGTTAAGGAAGTGGCAAAATTGGCCAGTGCGTTTAAGCTGCTGTTGTTTGGCTTGTTGAATTTATCAGTTATCGTAATGCGGGAAAGTCATATTAAAGAGTACGACCCCGGATATAAATCTCCATTTTATCCGTGGGTTCAGATGCTTGGTATGCTCGCTTCTGGGTTATTGATCCTGGAAATGGGTATTCTTTCAATACTTTTTACTGTTGCTATTATCATTCTTTCAGTGGCGTGGTATTACTATTATGCATATGGAAAAATTGATCGGCAGGGGGCCATCTTTCATGTGCATGAACGACTGGGGCAGTATAAAGATCATGGATTAGAATATGAGATGAGGCATATTTTGAAAGAGAAGGGATTGCGGGATGAAGATCCCTATGAGCTGGTTGTAAGTAAGGCTGCTATTTTTGATGTTGAAGATCCTGAAATAACATATGATGATATCGTTCATAAGGCGTGTCAAAATTTGGCAACCAAAGTTAATGCCGATCAGGATGAATTAATCAAATCATTCAAAAAGACAGATTATTTTAGAACAATCCCCATTGGTGAGGGGGCGGCGCTCAATCATACGCGGTTACATATTGATACCGAGCCCGAGCTGTTTATTGTTCGAATCAAAGATGGTTTTAAAATAGACAATCCCAGGTTTACTGATACAAGTGACGAAGCGGATAAAATTGGTGAGCTGTATGCGATCTTTTTCTTGGTAAGTTCCGAAAAGCGCGCTACGCAACATCTGCGATTTTTGGCACATATTGCTGAAATGATTGACCAGAAGGGGTTCTTTGATCGGTGGATAAAAGCAGAAGACGAGGCTGAAATACGAGAAATATTACTCAGAAATGAGCGTTTTATTGATTTACATATAAGTGCTGACGACAATACAGCTAAATTTATAGGAAAGAAGATTCATGAAATTGAATTACCGGATGAAAGTCTTGTTGCAATTTTAAAGCGAGGAGAAAATATTAATATTCCGCATGGAAATACGGTTATTCAGGAGGGGGATGATCTGTCAATTATTGGCCAAGTTAAAGACATTGAAAAGATAAAAGAATTGAAACAAGATTAACTTGGTACAGCCTTCCTTGGTATGTAATAATGATTAGTTTTATATGAAATTTAAACCTGTTTATTGGTGTTGGACTGTTCCCCCCAATAGGTAAGAATCCTTTTAGAAGATAAACGAATTTCTTAAACTCAGTTGCAAAATTATTATCACAAAAAATGAATATGAAACACGAAAAATTAGATAAACAATTAGGTCTGTGGGATGTATATGCCATTGCCACAGGAGCGATGTTTAGTTCCGGTTTTTTCTTGCTCCCTGGTATTGCGGCAGCGGAGACTGGTCCCTCTGTGTTTATCGCTTATTTGGTATCGGGATTACTTGTATTGCCAACGATGTTCAGTGTTGCAGAATTAGCCACGGCTATGCCTAAAGCAGGCGGGACCTATTATATTATTGATCGTAGCCTGGGGCCTGTTATGGGCACGGTTGGAGGTTATGGTTCGTGGTTAGCCTTAGTATTGAAAAGTGCTTTTGCTTTAATTGGGATGGGGGCCTACATTTCAATATTTGTTGAGCTACCCATTGTTCCGGTAGCGGTAGTGTTGACTCTTGTTTTTGGGATTCTAAACATTGTAGGAGCTAAAGAAACTACCGCCTTACAAAAAATATTGGTTGCCGCCCTGATAAGCATTATGACTTTTTATATTGCCCAGGGTTTGTTCTCAGTTTTTTCGGTTGATTTCTTTGAAGTTACTCGGAATCAATTTACGCCACTTTTTATTGGTGGGGCTACTGGATTTTGGGCTACAGTAGGGATGGTTTTTGTATCCTATGCGGGATTAACAAAGGTTGCCAGTGTGGCCGAGGAAGTAAAAAATCCCGATAAAAATATACCATGGGGCATGTTCCTCTCTATCATGTCGGCCATATTTGTATATGTTGCTGGTGTGTTTATTATGGTTTCGGTGTTGGACCCCACTGAATTTAGAGAAGACCTTACTCCTGTTGCCACAGCCGGAGAAGCTTTTATGACTTGGTTGCCCGGTGACTTGGGTCTAATACTTGTTGTAATCGCTGCAGTAGCTGCATTTGCCTCTACCGGAAATGCAGGAATTATGTCAGCTTCTCGTTACCCGTTGGCAATGGCACGCGACAAGCTTATTGATAGCCGGTTTTCAAAAATTGGTACAAAGGGTACTCCGGTAATTGCCATTATTGCCACTGTTTTGTTGATGATTTTCTTTCTTGTAGCTTTTGATGTTGCCCAGGTTGCGAAGTTGGCCAGTGCTTTTCAGCTTTTGCTCTTTGGGTTACTAAATCTGGCTGTGATTGTGATGAGGGAAAGTAAAATCGAAGAATATGACCCTGGTTTTAATTCTCCGTTTTATCCTTGGTTGCAAATTATCGGGATGATTCTCTCGGGGATACTTATTTTAGAAATGGGATTACTTTCAATCCTATTTACTTTTGTGGTAGCTATATTTAGCGTTGGTTGGTTTTATTATTATGCCTATGGTGAAATTGACCGTGAAGGGGCTATATTTCATATTCATGCACGGTTAGGTGAACGAAAAGATACCGGACTTGAGCACGAGATGCGTGGTATTCTGAGAGAAAAGGGGCTGCGAGAAGAAGATCCTTATGAACAAGTAGTTTCACAGGCTACGGTTATTGATGAGACTAATGAACGACTGAGTTATAGGACGATTATAAAACAGGCTTCTGAGGTATTTGCAGAGCGGCTTGAATTGGACATGGATGAGTTGGTAGAGGATTTTTGTAAAGCACAAAACCTTGGGACTATACCACTTGGTAACAGTACGGTAATTAATCATATTCGGACAGATAAAGATTGTTATCCTCAAATGGTATTGGTTCGCATACCTCAAAGTATAACAGTATCAACTGAGGGATTTGAGATTTTAGATGAGGATAAAACTGGTGATTTTGAAAACTTACGTGCAATTATCTTTTTGGTGAGTTCGAAAGAGAGATCCGGTCAACATTTACGGATACTTGCTCACTTGGCAGAAATGATTGATTCGAAACGTTTTATTGAGCGATGGAGAGAAGCGAAAAATGAATCTGAGCTAAAAGAAATACTGCTTAGGGATGAGCGATTTATTAATATTTCTGTTAGTAAGGATAATATTACACGCAAATTTATAGGCAAGAGTATTAAAGAAATTGATTTGCCAGGTGAGAGTTTGATAACGATCATAAAACGCAATGGAGAGATCAATATTCCTCATGGACACACGATTATTAAAGAAGATGACGAACTTTCTATCATCGGTGAAACAGAGGATATAGAAGCCGTTAAAGAATGGCGAAAATCAGAAGAAGGGTAAATAACACAAAGGAATAAAAAAGAGCTGCATTATTTGGTCTGGTGTAGGACTGGATGATGCAGCTTTTTTATTTGGGATAAAATCGAGCAAGACCAGATTAAACAAGAGGGGAGAGAACTTAAGCCCAACTTTTAACCATAGTTAGGCTTAAGTAAAAAGACAAGAGCTTTGGTTGCTATTCCTTTGTCAATTTAGACTATAATAAGACTACTAAGCTGGCGACGATAAATCCGAAAAGGATAAATGCCAGGGCCGCACCAATGGAAGCCGAGAAGTCGTCTGATTTGATTTCTTTCTTCCCATCAGGGTTGGACGAGCCGAATGGTAACAGCTGCAGTGGATTTTTGGAAAAGCGTGATAGTCCCCCTGCAATTTTGAGAGAACGTTGCTCAACAAAGCCATAAAAACGGTTGGGAAGTTCTACAAAAGCATATTGAACTGCATCAGCCGGACGGCGATAGAACCAATCTGTATCAATGGCGATGTGTGGTGACCCTTCCAGCTTTTTGCGGAGTAACCAGAATCCTACAAAAGTAAATACCAGTATCTGCATCATCTCCACAAAGTGGTAGATGGTGTAGGGCGTATAGTCAACAGCGTAGGGTAGATAGTTGTACAGCAGAGCGGGATAAACGCCGAATAGCGTACAGAAAAAGGCGCCCATACCCATTGCTATCTTCATGTTTAATGGGACGTCGGAGACGCTAAAATCACTCTTCTTTTCACCAAACCAAGTGAAGTATGGAAGTTTGAGGCCGGTGTGTAAGAACGTACCAACTGATGCCAAAATAAGCAGTAACATAATCGTCGGGAGGTGAGCTGCACCGGCAGCACTTACCACCATTGACTTACTGATAAATCCATTAAAGAAGGGGAATCCGGAGATAGAAAAAGCTCCGATCATATACAAGCCTACAACTACTGGCATCTTCTTGGCAAATCCTCCAAGTTCTGTAAGCTTGCTTTTGCCGGTCGCATAAATAACGGCACCGGCTCCCATAAATAGTAGTGACTTGTATAGGATATGACTAAAGGCATGTGCCGTAGTTCCATTGATGGCCATTTCGGTACCAATGCCAACACCGGCTACCATATACCCAACCTGACTGACAATGTGATAGGCCAGAATTTCGCGGATGTCGTTTACAAGTACCGCGTAAACGACTCCGTAAAGCGCCATGGCTACTCCCCAGTAGATTAAGATATCCCAGCCGGGGAATAATCGAATTAATACATAGACCGCTGATTTTGTGGTGAAAGCACTCATAAATACAGCACCGGTAATGGTTGCTTTCGGATAAGCATCAGCTAACCAAGCGTGCAAGGGAGGAATCGCTGAGTTCAACCCAACCCCCAGCAGCATGAAAACATTAGCGACGGTATAGGTCTGTTCTAAACTTTCGATAAGGAATGATCCGCCTCCGTTAAGGTGCAGTAAAATCCCAGTCATAAACAGGCCACCGCCAAAAATATGAACAAGAACATATCGCATTCCAGCCTTGTCAGAAGCTTCAGTTTGTCGGGCCCAGATCAACCAGGTTGAAGCGGCAGCCATGATCTCCCAGAAGAAGAATAGGCTAAAGAAATCACCGGCAAAGGTAACACCAAGGGCCCCACCGGCATACGCAAGGGCAGAAGTCTGCTGGCCAAGGTCTTTGATATGAAAAGCGTAAATACCACCAATAATGGCAATCATTACAAAAATCGTCCCAAAGATACGACTTAGGGCATCCACGGTAAGCAGGTGCAGCTCATAACTGGCAAAAGGCAGTTGAACTAAGCTTCCTTCAGGGAGTGTCCACAGTACGCCCAATGCGATCAATGGAAATAGTATAAATGCGGAACTGCGTATGCGTTCCGGGATCAGCGGAAGCAGAAATGCCCCTAAAATAAGTATTATTGCTGGTACTGAAAGAAGCTCAACGATCATAGTAATCTTCGTCGCTTAAAATGAAAAATTTGCCTAACCATTTTGAGATGTAGATGATAGCAACGCATCCCACAAATCCCCAGATGGCATAAAAAGCCGGGATGTGGTTCCACCAGTGGGAGTCATAATCAGCTAAAAAAGTAAACTCCAGTATTAAACTGATGAGAAAAACGATGCCAAGCGCTATCCAATGCCACTTCTTCATAGGTACAAGTGTTAAAAAATGGTTGAAGCTATTTCTGTTGCTAAGTCAAAAAAGTTGAAAAACAGGTCGGGATAAATCCCAAATAATACCGAAAGTATTGCGGTACCTGTGAGCGGAACGACCATGAAAGGCGAGGCCTCGGTGTGGCCTTCAAGTTCTGGACCGCCTTTCTTAAAATACGCTCGATGAATAATGGGAAAGAAATATCCCACATTCAGCAATCCACTAATTACTAATATGATAAGTGGAATCATCATGTCGCCTTCTAAGACACCGGCTCCAAGGTACCATTTACTTACAAATCCATTAATGGGGGGAATGCCGGCCAATCCCATAGAGCCAATCGTAAAGGCTCCCATTGTCCACGGCATAACACTGGCAATGCCGTTCATGTTGCTAATATCCTTTTTGTGCAGATTTACCATAATAGCACCGGCACAGAAAAACAGGGTAATTTTCATGGTAGCGTGTGTTGAAATATGCATGATGCTACCAATCAGTCCTGTTTCGGTTAGCAGGGCCGCACCTAACACAATGTAAGACAGATGTCCTACTGTTGAGTAGGCCAATCGTCGTTTAAGGTTGTCTTGGGCAAAAGCTAATAGTGATGCTACAATAACGGTAAAGCCTGCCAAGACCATCAAAATTTCATTGAGTCCAAAGGTTGCCATAACATCGGGACCAAAGATAAATCCTATCACGCGAATAACGCCAAACACTCCGGATTTTACTACGGCCACTGCGTGGAGCAGGGCACTAACGGGAGTAGGGGCTGCCATTGCTGAAGGTAACCAGCTGTGTAGTGGCATAATGCCTGCTTTTACCCCAACACCGCCTAAAAAGAGCAAGAAAATCGTTACGGCCATTGAGTGCGATAGTTCAACATCGCCAAAAATACCGCCGGCCTGGAAATCGAGCGTTCCAGTAATAGAGTAAGTGATTCCCGCTGCAGCAATAAGTAAGAGTCCGGCTGTAAGGGTGTATGTTAAATATTTTCGCCCGGCTGCAATGGCTTTTTTGTTTTCGCTGTGGATGACCAACGGATAAGTAGCCAGAGTCAGCATCTCATAAAAGATAATGAAGGTCAGCAGATTACCTGAAAAGGCGATCCCGATTGTTGAAGATAGACAAATGGCGAAGCTGGCAAAGTAGCGGGTTTGTTTTTTCTCGTCATGTCCCCGCATATAGCCGATAGAATAAAAGGACGTAAATATCCATAAGCCCGAAGCAATAATTGCAAAAAATACACCAAAAGAATCAGCTTCGAGCACCAACGGTAGATTGGGAGCAATCTCCAAGAGCGTAATTTTGACGGTTTCACCATCTAAGGCTGAGGGAACAAGCGTAAGGACAAGCAGGAATTTGATTACTCCAGCTGCTATCGTCCAGAATTCACGAAGATTCGGCTTGTTAGAACTCAGCAATATAAACGGCACCGCGGCAAGCGATACCAACACTGCTAATAAAGGGATATACGTAAGCTCCATGTTGCTAAATAAATACTTAGATTAAAATCCTGCCGGGAACATTGTTACAATAATATCAACGATGTAGGCATTGAAAATACCGACAATTAACAATCCGAGTGCCATGACCCCCATGGGCATCATCATACTGAAGCCCACTTCGTTCTTTTGTACTGCGGGAGATTCAATTTCAGATGCTTGTTCTGCCTCGGGATTTCGCAAATACACTTTTTCTAAAATTCGGAAGAAATACACCGCATTAAGCAGCGAACTAATCAGAATCACAGCTAATAATAACCAACTGCTATTTTCAATGGTCCCCAACGCGAGGTACCACTTGCTAAAGAATCCTGCCAGTGGAGGCAAGCCAACCATCGAGATCGCTGCCGTAGTAAAAGCAGCCATGGTCCACGGGTATTTTTTGCGATAACTATCATCAAATTTTGTAATCAGCGAGTGACCTTCTTTCAGTCGCATGCTTCCGGATACCAGAAATAAGAGCGCCTTCATCAACGCGTGATTTAATACGTGCAAAATGGCGCCAATAAATCCAAAGGGATTAGCCAGGCTTAAGCCCATAATGATATATCCAATCTGGGAAACACTGCTGTAGGCCAACATTTTCTTGAGTTCGCTTTGCGCAATAGCCATGATAGAACCGTAGAGGATGCCAATACCTGCAAAAATCCCAATAACTGTTGTCACCGGCAGTGCAGCATCAATCAGCTCTACTCCGAATAGAAATAAAACAACACGAAATAGAATGTAGGCCGCTACCTTGGTGCCAATAGGGGCAATTATAGCTGATGATGTTGATGAAGCATAAGTATAAGAATCGGGTAGCCAGCCGTGTAACGGGAATAACGCCGCTTTTACGCCAATACCTATAACCATTAATATGATGGCTGCAATGACTGATGAATGTCCTATTACCTGCGGCAGCATCGCACTCATATCAATAATATTGAGCGTACCCGTGACGGTATATAAAAACCCGACGCCTAATAGATAGAGCGAGCCGCCCACTGTACCAATGATCAGATAGCGGAAAGCGGCATAAGGGGCCCGTTTTTCACCAATGGCGATTAGCGCATAGCTCGAAAGAGATGAAATTTCTAAGAATACATACAGGTTAAAAAGATCACCGGTAAGGACCATACCATTAAAGCCAAGCATCATCAGCATGGCAACAGCAAAGTATCCCGTTAGTTTACCAGGAAACTCATTTTGACTGATCTTTTTAGAGTGGATCAGAACGAGAAAGGCGATGGCATTAATGACTAATACGATGAAAGCTGCTAACCCATCATAAACAAACTCAATGCCAATGGGCGGCGACCATCCTCCAAAAAAGTAGCGAATGGTTTCACCGGTTTGGAGTAAATATATTAACCCATACGCCGAAAGGGCGGTAGCTATTCCAGAGCCAAGCAGGGCAAGATGCCACGTTACTTTTCTTTTCCACAGCCCGATGACTGGGATTAGAATCGCAAATAGAATATATGTAATGGGGATTAACGCCGGTATCTCTGATCCAATCATTGAATCTTATCTAAAAGTTCTTCTTCGTTGAGTGTTTCGTAGCGATTGTAAATCGTTATGATGAGTGCCAGTGCTACGCCCAATGTTGCTACACCTACTACAATAGCGGTAAGCATCAAGGTGTGTGGCAAAGCGTTGAGGTAATTTGAAACTTCGCTTACAGGTATTCCCTTTGCTTTAACCGGAACCGTAGCACCCTTTTTCATCGCTACAGATACAAAAAATAGAATTACCGCTGCTTGAAAAATGGATAGACCAATAGTCTTCTTTACAAGATTCTTTTTAAGCAGCATGCCATATAACCCGATCGCCAACAAAATAAGGGTAAACCAATAGGCATAATGGCCCATAAAGAAATCAAGCATAGTCTTCACCTTTTACCATGTTATCATAAATAAGTACCAGTACTGTCATAACGGTGATACCGATCCCCAGCTCGATAATTAAAATGCCCCAATACCGCAGATCTGCGGCTTCAAGGCCGGGAATAGGCAGCTGTTCGTAGTCCAGAAAATACCCGCCGTAGAGAAGAGCTACGAGCCCCGTACCAAAATAGATAAGTACGCCGAGTGCAGCATAGGGCGTAGCCAGGTACTCTTTAAATTGTAAGCTTGAAATTTCGGTACCACTGGCAATGCGAACAAGCAGTAATGAAGCAGCCAAGAGTGTACCGCCCTGGAATCCACCGCCGGGTGAATAGTGTCCATGAAAAATTACATAAAAGCCAAAAAGCATGATGTATGGACTCAAAAAGCGAGCTCCATACAGTATAATGGGACTGTGTTCTTTATTCGTCATCGTTTTGCCCCCGTTTTCTGAGTAATAAAAAACAGATTAATCCCGCCGAAAAGATAACGATTTGTTCTCCAAGCGTATCAACACTACGATAGTCTCCCAAAATTACGGTTACAATATTGGGCGTGTGGGCATCATGGTATGCTTCACGGATGTAGTAGTTGCCCGGAACTTCCGTGCCAGTAATACTTTCTCGCTGGTTCATTTGGTTATCAGGATTGCCGCGTAGGGGCAAATCGGAAGCAGCATACAGCAGCACCGTCGTAAATGTAATGATCAAAAGTAATTTTAGGTACTTCAATCGACTGTAGTAAATTTAGTTTGAAAAATTGCTATCACAAGTAATATGCCGGTTACTCCGGCTCCAACTACCGCTTCGGTAAAGCCTACATCAACAGCACCCATTGTGGTAAACAGTAAAGCCATTAAAAAGCTAAAAATGGTGAGCATCACAACGGCGATAAGCAGGTCATCTGCTTCTAATGCGATGTAAGCCGTAATCAAGAGAAAAAAGAATAATATAAGTTCAAGTGCCCAGTACATTCAGTTAATCTTTTTTGTTATCAAGAAATCTGGGTGAGAGTCCGGAGTTGTATGCCGCTCGAGCTAAGGCATGTGCTCCGATGGGATTTGCCAGCAATATAAATAGTAGTACTAAAGATAGTTTAGCGCTGTTGATGGTCAATCCTTCAAAAATGATGAGTCCGATGATAATTAGCATCATTCCCAGCGTATCACTTTTACTGGTAGCGTGTGTACGTGAATAAAAGTCGGGAAGACGTATGGTGCCAATACTTCCTATCAGCAGGAAGAATATCCCTAATACAACAAAAATAATGGTTAAGACCGAGCTAATATCAATCATCGAAGCGTACCTTGGTTGTTGAAAAGTATTTTGCAATAGTCAGGGAACCAATAAATCCAAGGATAGCGTATGCCAATGTAATATCGATAAACATACCAATGCGGCCGAATACGTAGCCGATAAGGCAAATGAGAACAATTGTTTTGGTAGCGATGGCATTAGTACCGACAAGACGGTCGAACACCGTTGGTCCCTTTAATACCCGGTAAGCGGGAACAGCAATAATGGCCGTTAATATTACAGCACTATACAGAAAGAACGATTCCATTAAAGCTCCTCCTTGGTTTTAATAACTTCAAAATCAGATATTACTTTTCGTTCCTCACTGGAAAATAGCTTTAACACTTTTTTAGGCATTTCATCACTTGCAATTCCTTCAAAAGAAGCTGTTGAGATAGCATGTACAATAAATTCATCTTCATTGATGTCAACAGTAAGCGTTCCAGGTGTTAGGGTGATGGAATTTCCCAGTATCATTTTGCAGTGTGGATTGGGAAAGTTGACTTTGAACCGCACAACAGTTGCCTGTATAGGCAGGGAGGGACTGAGTAATATTTTTGCCACTTCTATTCCCGAAATAATAATTTGCACAATCAACCAAATAAAATAGTAAGGAGCATAAAAAAACCGGAGATCTTTAATGATGTCTGTCTCATTCTCATAGAAAGAAAAGGTTTTTAGCTGGTAGTTGATCCCCATAACAATACCAACACTTAGCAGCCCCATAATGGTATGCGTGATATCAAAAAAACCACTCATGAGATACCAAAATCCCATTAGGCTTAAAAAAGATATAATTAGGCTCTGTACGGATAACTTCAAAGTCAGATCAATTATATATTGAAAGAATTTTTTTGCGGCTCTTAAAATATTAAAAAAGGAGAATCCCCCGAAATTAAATTATTGGTTGTACCTCGAGAGGTTCACCGAGAACTGTAATCTTGAAAGAATGAAATTACAGGAGCAAAAGCCGCTTTTGAGTATTGAACTCAAATTTAATGGGTAGAGAATATAAACTGTATTTCAGATTTCCAAAATTGTTCACCCATCAGAAACAGATTTTTCTTAAAAGATGTAAATGGTCTATATAATCTTCACTATTTCATGTTGGGTTATCGTCGGAGGAAGGAAAACCTTAACTGTTACTCTTCAATTTGTGGGTTTAGAATAGTGCCGGTGAGATTTATCGTAATAGTACCATTTTTGTTAGGTAAAGAGATATTTAAAAGACGTTCTATATTTGTCAACATATTCGCAAATTGCTCAGAAAACTGTGACAGTGATAGCCGGGTATTATACAGCTGAGCCTTTGTAAAAGGCTGTTCGTTTTTTATGGAACCATCCACCGAAAATAACGCTAACTCTGATTTGAGCTCTGTGCTGATATTAAGTGTATCCCCAGTTGTTGCTGGCTGACTATTCAGCTCGGCATATTCAAAGGGAATGGCATCTGTATTATATCCAAATCCCTTAATAAAAAAACTGTATCGGTCCTGAAAAGAAGAAGGGGGCGTCCAAACCAGGGAATTTAACCGGATGTTATGTGTTCCGTTAGTCCAAAAGTTTGTTTTTGAACCAGAAATAGTCCCCGTATAGTGCAGCTGTTTTGCTGTTGCTTTAATAAGAAATGTGTTGGGCAGCGAAATTGTCGTATTTTTACTGTTTATTTCCAGCGAGTGGTTGCTTTGAAATGGGATCTGGTTAATTGCATTTCGCAATCCATCAAGTACATTGCCCCGGTAGGCTATGGTGAGAGAATCGGACTTTATTTCATTTCGATCAGTTCGATTGGTATAAGAGGGGGTGGCAACGGTAATGACCGCATGTTCTAACTGTTTGAGTCCATATTCGGCGCCACCAAAATAGATATTAAGGAAATCCCAATAACCAAGGTCTAATATAAGTTTTTTGCCCCGTTCAATATGATTGCCGAAAATAATGGCCAGGTCCTCAATGGTGATATCAGCCGAGAACGGGGTAATGGTTATATCGGAATAATTTATTGAGATCGTTTCTTCCTGCTCATCATATTCCTGCAGGGCTTTGGTTATCTGCTGTTCGGCCTGATTTGCAGCAACAAAATGGTATCCAATAAGAGCAATAATGAATACCAGAATTCCTATGAGATAATAGGTTTTAGTTTTCATAGGACATGGTGATTATCAGTTGGTCAACTTATTCATGATCTCCTCAAAGCTATAGCTGTCTTCTTCGCTGGCCTTCATATTACGGAGTGTAAACTTTCCTTCGGCCAGTTCATTGCCGCCCACGATGATAACGTGACGTGCATTTTCACGGTCGGCATCTTTCATTTGGGCTTTAATAGAGCGGCCGATATAATCCATAGAGGCAGAAAGACCAGCCTCACGTAATTTAGGTAGATGGTTGATCCCCCATTTACGAGCTTCTTCACCGAGTGTAACGATATAGACGTCAAGCATTTCTTCTTCGACTAAATCAATGCCTAATTCTTCGCAGGCAATAAACAGGCGTTCAATACCGGCTGCAAATCCCACAGCGGGCGTATGTTGGCCGCCAATTTCTTCGATCAGTAGATCGTAACGTCCGCCGCCACCGAGTGCATCTTGAGCTCCTAAATCGGGACTGATGAGCTCAAAAGCCGTGCGTGTGTAGTAATCGAGTCCGCGTACCAAATGCGGATCTTCTTCATACGTAATATCTAATTCTTCCAATAGTTCTTTAACACGAGCATAATGTTCGGTCGTTTCTTCCGTCAGGAAATCCGTAATAACCGGAGCGTTTTCAATAAAAGGTTGATCTTCCTCTTCTTTAGAATCGAGGATTCGCAGCGGATTGTTTTCGAATCGTCTTTGGGATACTTCGCTCAATTCCGAAAGGTTGGGACGAAAGTAATCTTTGAGTGCTTCTGTGTAAGCTTTTCGACTTTCTGGATCACCGACCGAGTTAATTTTTAGCGTAGTATTACTGATGCCGACACGATCATAAATAGCCATCATCAGCGCAATAATATCGACGTCGGCAGCGGGATCGTCGGCGCCGATTATTTCGGCTCCAAACTGGTGGAATTGGCGCTGGCGTCCTTTTTGGGGTTTTTCCGCACGAAACATCGGTCCGATATAGTAGAGATTTTGTGTGCCGCCGCGTTGTTCTAAGTGATGCTCGACAAAGGCGCGTGCTACTGGTGCAGTGCATTCGGGACGTAGTACGTATTGATCCTCACCACGTTCAAAGGCAAACATCTCTTTGGAGACGATATCAGTCAACTGACCCACGCCGCGAGCGATAAGTTCGGTTTGCTCCATGATAGGCGTGCGGATCTCCTCGAAGTTAAACTTTTTTGCTTCTTCGTGGATGATGCGTTCAAGTGCTTGCCATTTTCCTACTTCGTCGGGCAGGATGTCCACCATCCCCACATGCGTACTAAACGTCGGTTGCGCCATGAAATTAAAATCGATTCGGTTCTAAAAATAATTCGCTCCAAAGATAACGGTCTGGTGATAGAAATTCTCACTCAATTTTGTAAGGGTGAGGCACAATATCGGTCTTACTTATAGTTAGCCACAGATAAACACTGATATTAGACTGATGAATACGTATAAATACCACAAGTTAACTCGAAAAATTATTAAGGGATATTATGAAGTGTATAATGAGTTGGGTAAGGGATTTCTTGAATCTGTATATGAAAGGGCGATGCAAATTGTTTTGGAAAATGATTTGGAGTTAGATGTTTCTACTCAACAAGCTATTCAGGTTCAATTTAGAGATAGAGTTGTAGGGCATTATCAAGCTGATTTGTTAATAGAGAATAAAGTAATCGTTGAACTAAAGGCTGTTTCTAAGTTATTACCTGAACATAAAGCTCAATTGATTAACTATTTAAAAGCAACAAATATCGAGTTAGGGTTGCTAATGAACTTTGGTGACAAACCAGAGTTTAAACGGTTTATTTTTGACAAATGACGAGGCCACAGATTTTCACAGATTCAAACAGATCAGTTTAATATCTGTGCAGATCTGTGGCTACCCATAAAATTACATCCCAGTTAACACAATTTTGCCGGTGTTTTTATTGTTTTGCATGTGCTGGTGGGCTTTTTCGGTATCCGACCAATCAAAAGTAGAATCGATGACGGGCTGTAGTTTACCATCTTCAAAAAGAGTAAGCGTTTGTGATGCAAAGTCTTGTGTGAGTTTCTTTTTATATGCTTCGGACCGATTTCGAAGTGTTGATCCCATAATAGAAAGACGCTTTCTAAGAATAGGGACGAGGCTAATCTCTTCCACCTTGTGTCCGCCTAAAAATGAGAGGTATACCACGCGTCCGTCCATCGCCAGTATTTCCATATTTTTGTGCCAATAGGGTTTGCCGATGAAATCCACAATTAGGTTAACTGAGTCAGTACCAATGTCATTAATGATTTCTTCAGCGTAATTTTGCTCTTTATAGTTATAAGCAAAATTGGCTCCCAGTTTTTGAGCCGTATTTAGTTTATGTTGTTTGCCGGCTGTACCGATGATTTTGGCATCATATAAATGGTGCGCCAGCTGAATAGCGGAAGTCCCTACGCCGCTACCCGCAGCATGAATAAGAACCGTTTCCTTTTCCTGCAATTCGCCCAGCCAATCCAATGTCTGAAAAGCAGTCAAAAACGTTTCAGGAATGGCAGCTGCTTCTTCAAAGGACAGGCTTTCAGGTATTTCCATCGCCATGTCTTTGTGGATGGTACAATATTCGGCATATCCGCCACCGGCCAGCAATCCAAATACCCTATCGCCGGACTGCCACTTGGTCACTTCAGCCCCCACTTGTTCTACCACTCCCGACATCTCCAATCCCAATATTTCAGAAGCGCCTTCAGGGACGGGGTAGTTACCACTACGCTGCAGAAGATCGGCGCGGTTCAGAGCAGTGGCTTTAACTTTTACAAGGATGTCATTGGATGCCGGTTTAGGTGTAGGAGCTTCATCGATGACAAGAGAAGAGTTTCTGCCGGGATTTTGAATATGGATTGCTTTCATAATTGTTCCTTTTTCTAAAGGTTAACTATTTTTCGATGTATCGTTCGTGTCAGAAAACCAGGTTGACAAGATTTCTTTTCCCACAAGATTATTGATGCCTGATAATCTGCGTTGGAAAAATTGATCGAGAAATTGTTGAGTAGATTTCTTGATAGGAGGTTTTTCTTTGTCTTGCAGTGGATTGATCATGCGATGGGCCTTTTTTATAAGTCGTAAGAAAAAAATACGTCTTTTTTCTTTTGGTGAAGGTGATTCCGGTAGTGAATCTACGTGACGTAAATTAGCTGTTTTTCGGAACAGGCGGTTATAATATATCTGCAGTGTTATGCTGGACGGGAGCTTGGTTTTGTTAGAGTGTGTGGTAAGGATATTGTTATCAAATTTTTGAAAGTCGAGGTCGAGAAATGTGCAGATCTCTGCTACGGTATTTTTAGTTTTGGATATTAAGTCCTCAAACAAAACAACTTTAATTCGTTCTCGGGGAATAAGATCATAATAATATTGGAGCTGCTCGTTATATAGACTTCTCTGCAGTAGTTTTTCAGGAGTAAACATGAGTGTATCTTCAAAGCTAAAAATGGCTCGTCCTGATCGCAGCAAATGAAAGTATTGAGAATAGGCCCGGTGAGTAGGGTGACGAAGCAAGAAGATGAGTTTAATATCTTTGGGTTGCATCGCAATTCGTTTGGCAGCAATAGATGAAGCTAAATAGGTCGTTGAGTCTTCGCCTTTTATAGAAGATTCTTTGCCATCATAGTTGGATAGGTAGTCTTCCCACAGTTGTTGTGGTGATCTGCTCATGGAGTTGCGAATCCAGCTGTTTTCCTCCCCATCAAAAAAGTTAAAGGCACTGTGTTGGAGCAGGTTATCAAAATCAAAAAAATGTTGTTCTTTTTTGGGGATAAAAACGTTGGGATGCTGGTCGAGTATAGAGTGCAAGGTAGTTGTACCGGACTTCATGGCTCCACCGATGATAAAATCGGGCAGTTGGGAAGGATTGGGTGCTATCCATTCGGAAGATTGTTCATGTGCCATAATATCAATTCACACCGTTGATTACAGATCATTCACATTAAATAAGAACCCGAAGTTGTTCGTAATAGAAATTAAAAGCCTACCATTTTCCTGATACGATTGAGACTATCGTTAATAAGGGTATTAATTTCTTCGGATATATTTAACATCCAAATCGGTATTCCATAAAGCAGGGTAATGATGGTTGAGCGTAGCACAATATCAGCATAAACGTTGCCCATTACGGGCAGTTGAAAAACGATCAAAAGTGTTATGCCGCCAATGCCTAAAACGTGAAGCATTTTCCACTCAAATGGTTGCATAGAAAACCGAATCCATACGTAGGAAATTTTAAGCAGGTTATATAGAATAATGGCTGATGCAGTGCCGATGGCTGCTCCCAAAATCCCATAAACAGGAATGAGCAAATAGTTGAGGAGTACAGTAATGAAAATCAGGACAAGGGTGGAATAGAAATCGAACCGATAGTATTTGGAATTTAAGATGATGGCACCATTTACACCCGTTGCCATATCAAAAACATTGGCCGAGGCGATTACGATAATAACCAGTGCTCCCCCGGCATATTCGGGCGGTAAGAGGTTCATCAGGTTGTCGATGTTGGCAATAACGCCGCAGAAAACGAGTCCGCCCGCAATGATAAGATTGAGCGATGACTGGTGGTATACCCTTTCAATGAGGCTTAAATTCTTGTTTTTAAAGGCGTCAGAAATGACGGGAGATGAGATCTGGTAAATGGATTTTCGCGGGATGGTGATGGCGGACCCAATATAAAACGCAATGGCATAAATTCCGGTATCGCTCAATCCAGCCAGCGAACTGAGCATGATGATGTCAATATTATTAACCAAAATAGAAGCTACGCCCCCAAAGAAAGCAAAGAGACTGTAATTACCCATATTTTTGAGCAGCGATGTACGTAGAAACTGGAAGTCGGGTTTTAGATTGACCTCGAATCGCCTGAGCGTAAAGGCAAGCATCCAGAGCATAATGATTCCATAGGTGCCTACAAATGCGATGATGAACTGCTGGAAGGTGATCCAGTCAAAAAAGTAGAGAATAAGGATACTTGCTGCCAAAACACGTATGATCACATTCATCAGGAAGGAAGCCATTACCGTATCGTACAGTGCGCGCACATATGCCGAAAGCACGTGAAAAAACAGGATGAAGAAAGCAAGGGGGAGAATTAACCAGTAGTAATCTACAAGCAGTGCCGAGCGCTCAATAAAATACTGGATGATTTCGGGCTGAAAGACATAGAGGATAATTGTTAGCAGCAGCATCCCGACAAGCGGTACGGCAAGGGCAAGGAAAAAAGAACCGTGATGCTTGTTCTCTTTATCTCTGAATAATGGGAAGTATCGGATGATTGTATTTTGGGTCCCCAGGCTGGCCAGCTGTGTAGAAACCATTGCCAGCGAAAGCAGCACGCGAGTCAGCCCATACTGTTCAGGCTCCAGTATGTTGGGATACATCCATATAGTAATGACAAATCCCAGCGCAACGCCCAAATACGACAGAATCGTATTTCGAATGCTCTGGCTGATAATAATTCCCAAGACGACTATGCTTTGTTTTAAAAGAGGGGGAAGTTAATAATATTCTTGGTCAAAATAATTTCAATATAACGGAGCAAAAGCTGTAGTTTTAGAGCCGGTAAAATTCGAAACTAATGTTTTGTAGATGCGTTCTATTCACTTTGTCCATTCGTTCTCGAAGCTTTCCGAGACGTTTATTTATGATTATGTGACCAGCCTTCAAAGTCAGGAGGTGGATGTGGAAGTACTCACGTTTCACCATTTGAATGAGCAAGAGCGTCCTTTTGAGCCGGTGACTACCGTATCGTTGCCATGGTGGAATGTGGGAAGAATCTGGAATATAGCTCGCGATATCCTGTTGGGCAGAGACACAGAAACCTCGGCTTGGCCAGTATATCGTAAAAGGCTAACAAAACTTTTTTTGGATAAAAAGCCGGATGTACTACATGCGCATTTTGGTCCCATGGGGGTACTCTTAGCTCCCGTTGCCAAAGAACTTAATATTCCATTAATCGTCACTTTTTACGGCTATGATATCTCTGAAATTATTAATCAGGATTATTGGCAGAAAGCCTATCGCGACCTTTCTGAAGTAGCGGATTATGTGACGGTTTTATCGGAGGAAATGAAAGGGCGGGCACTTGACATCGGTTTTGCTGAAGATCAGGTAAAAGTCGTTCATTTGGGAACTCGGGTTGATAATATTACATATCGAAGCCCCTCATATCCAATGACCAAGTTTTTGAGTATTGGTCGACTGGCGGAGAAAAAAGGTCATTTGGATACGTTGCAAGCTTTTAAAGAAGTGTTGGATCGAAGTGATCGAGTGCTACAGCTTAATATTATTGGGGATGGGGATTTGCGCCAAGAATTAGAGGAGTATATTCAGCGTAATAATTTACAGGATCACGTTCAATTATTGGGACGGTTGCCGCATTCAAAGGTTGTAGAGCAACTACAAAAAGCAGATGCTTTTGTGTTGAATAGCAAGACGGCTGCCAGTGGAGACAAAGAGGGCACGCCCACGGTATTGGTGGAAGCGCAGGCGGCAGGATTGCCGTGTATTAGCACGTTTCATTCTGGCATCCCAGAGATTATTCCAGAGGAGAATCACCAGTTTTTAGCAGAAGAGGGGAATATAGAGCAGATTATTGCAAATATGATGAAGTTGCTTGAGGTATCGGAAGAAGAGGTCACAGAAGTAAGTAAGTTGGGCCGCAAGCGTGTTGAAGAAGCGTTTGACGTGGCGGGCGAAGCAGCTAAGTTCAAGCAACTATATCAAGAGTTGACGTCGTAAAAATAGGTCTACAATTTTTTGCCAATTTGTTGTCCCAGTTTTTGCCCTACATTGATCATAAAATCGAAGGTTCCGCGATAAAGCTTTCTGCTCAGTGGGATGTAGTAGTCGCAGAGTTCATAATCTAATTTTTGAATAAGCTCTCTGTTGACTTGTTCAATTTCGGCAATATCGGCCTTCGACATCGACTTTTTCCAGGCATAAGCACGTGAGGGATCAATGGGTTTTCCAATCAGGTCAAACAGGTCTTTGTGCTTTTCAACAGACATTCGGTCCCGATCTTCTTGATATTGGTCGACAACCTCTTCGCTGAAATCAATATTCAGCCAGTCGTAAAGGTTTTTCAGCGTTTGGTCGGGTTGTTTTAGGAGGGATTCATATTTGAGTTCATAGTAAGAATCTTCGCCAAGTGTTCTTCCCTCAAGTCCATCACTTACGCGGTCGTTCCAGAATTGCGCGGCCTCTTTAATCGTATGGGTCCACCCAACTTTTTTGATGCTGGCGGCTACATCACGAGGGTCCCGGAGAATGTGGATGATTTTTGCATCGGGAAAAAGGTCAACCAGTAAATCAATATTGTGGACGTATTTGGGCGTTTTGTTTCCCCATCGTGATTTTCCTTTTTGTTCTGCCGTTTTACTGAATAAGGCATTGATAGCACCGGCGTAATCGGTGGGAGCAGCTTCACGGATACTCTGTTCTGCTTGTTTATCCGTCAACTCAAAAATGTCGAAGGCGATAGTATTGGAAGTAGCATTAGTAGTTTGCAAATCGCGGATGAAGAACCAGCGCTGTTTTGACGTACTAAAATCACCGTAGCTGTCTTTTTTGGGATAAAGGTCGGGAATAAAGCCCGACTCCAGGGTCATGTGTAGATCAGGAGATTGACTCAATAACAAACTCAATAAGGTAGTACCCGAGCGATCACATCCTAAAACAAAAACAGGATTATTCATCTTTTAGATATCGGTTAGATATTGTTAGAAGCTCCAAAATAGCCTTTCCAGATCCATCTTCGAAACCGAAAAAGCATGGTTGCTTTTGCAGGTTGCAGAATGCAAAGATAACCCAAGGCCAGGGGAAATGAACCAAGCAGTTTTACGGTTTCGGATAGCCAGTTTAGGCAGTGCTGCAAAGTTGATGTCTCCCTGAGTCGAAGCCGCATACTTTGCCCCAGCCCCAGTGCTTGCTGTTGAATATATTTTTTGGTCAGACGATTTGCTCCCACTCGGTGATATAAAAAGGCATCCGGGATATAATAAATGTCGTTATGCTTTTCACGGATACGCCGAAATAATTCTTTTTCTTCTCCGGCGTTTAAGGATTCTCCTTTGCGTCCCAAGTTAGGATTAAAGGGTTCGATGTCTTCAAAAATCGACTTTTTAAATCCCATATTTCCGCCAAAAGGGTATTTGTTTTTGGGATACTTTTTGGGCGACGATCCAAGGTCATGATGTCCCAATAACGGAAGTAAAAAGTGTGACATCCATTTAGGACGTGGGGCGTCGAATTGGACGTGAATTTTTCCACCGGCAGCAATAGCATCGGGATGGTTCTCAAAAAAAGAAATCCAGGCCGGGATTAGTGATTCGGAGGCTCGGATATCATCATCCAGGAAAACAATATGAGGTGCATCGGCTTCTTTAATACCACGATTTCGGGCATGCGAAAGCCCTTGGGTTGTTTCTTTGATATAGCGGATGGGTTGACCATCTTTATTGATCGATTTTTGATATTTTTTTACGACCTCAGGCGTTTCGTCATTCGAGTTATTGTCAATTACTAATAATTCAAAATCGGGGCTGCTTTGATTCTTTAGCAGTGAATGCAGGGTATCATCCAAGTAGTGAGCTCGGTTGTACGAGCAGATGATAAATGTAACGACCGGTTGCATGACGATTGAGGTAAACGTTATTTGTTAATCGGCTGAAAATATATGTTTTTAGCAGAAGAATGCGAATTATAGATCCTGATTTTAATGACTACCGTGGACTCTAAGCCACTTGTCTCAGCAATTATAACAACCCACAATCGGGCCGAGTTGCTACCCCGTGCGCTGGATTCGGCGATCGTACAATCGTACCGTAATTTAGAAATTATTGTTGTTGATGATGGATCAACGGATGATACGCCGGAAGTGATGGAAGAATATAGTGCAAAGGAAGCGCTAAAATATGTCCGGTTGGAAAAATCTGTGGGGGCGTGTCGGGCACGGAATAAGGGGATCGAGGTAGCTTCGGGTGAATTTGTGGCTGGGCTCGATGATGATGATAAATGGCACAAAGATCGCATCAAAGAGTTAGTGGACGCTTATACTGATGATTTTGCTGCGGTAACTTCTGATATGGTGATGGTACATAAAAAAGGTCAGGCGCGATGGAAAAAGAAGAAGGTTATTAATTTGGATACGCTTCTGTATACTAATCAAGTGGGCAACCAAGTATTGGCGCGGCGCGATCGTCTGATGGGGGTGGGAGGTTTTGATCCAAATTTAAAGGCGGCGCAAGATTATGATCTCTGGATTCGCCTTTGTAATGCCTACGGTCCTATCCGAAACGTTCAAAAGCCGTTGCAAACCGTTTTTATGAATCATGAGGAAGAAAGTATTACGAGCAGTTCTTCTTTTGAAGGATACCTGCAGTTTTATAATAAGCACAAAGAAAAGTTCAACAGGTCACAACGGAAGTATCAGCTATATAACATTCGTCGAGCCCAGCAGAAACCATTACGAATTGGGGAATATTTCTCATTTGTTCCGGCATTTCGATATTGGAGTGAATTCAAAAATGAAGTAGCAAACACGCTTTGGAAATGAGTATTAGAAAACGAATATCAGCACTTTTTAATGAGGTTCGATTGTTAATCCGATTCGGCTTTCGAAAAATAGGAGTCTCAGGATATCAATTGCATCAGATTGAGTTGAATAGCGAGCAGCTTATTTACCTTCCTATTCCTAAAAATGCGTGCTCAACGATTAAGCATGCCCTGTACGAAATTGAATACGGCAAAGAGTTTGATTACGATCAAGCCCGAGAATGGGGCTATCAGGATATTCATGATTATTATAACAAGCGGAAGAGTGCATTTACAGGGACAAAAGCATTGAAAAAAAAGGATGCTACTATATTTACGGTGATTCGGGAACCAGTAAAACGACTAATTTCTTGTTATCGAAACCGAGTGGTGGATCTCAGGGATCTGGAAAAAAATAAGTCGGCCCTGCATCGAAGAAACCTGCCACTGGAGCCGGATTTAAATACATTCGTTATACGATTAGAAGAGTACCGGGAAGCCAATAAAAGTATTGAGCACCATTCGCGTCCACAGCATCTGTTTTTGGGAGACCGGCTCGATTATATTGATGAGGTTTTTCCGCTCCATCAGATGAAAGAGGTAAAAGCGATGCTGAAAGAGTTAAAGCCTGGGTTAAAAATGAGAGCGGAAAAATCAGGGGGGACAACCTTTGGCTTGACGGATTTATCAATAACGGCGCTGGACGAAGCGATTCGATTTTACGAGAACGATTACGACCTTCTATCCGATTATTATAGTCCCAATAAGATTCGTGAGGTCTATCACGAATCGGCTACTTAAGAGTTATTTAACTCCTCCTTCTTTTCAGCAGCTTGCTTGAGCCATCCCATCTTACGAGATACCAAGCCAATACCAGCAATCCAAAGTAGAATGTGACCAGCCCAAGCAATGCGTCCACCCCAAATAGCCGATGCAGGCTCAAACTTAAGTTGAATTGCATGTTCACCAGCTGGCACTTGTAAACCCCGAAGCACAAAATTTGTTTTATAGATGTCGGCTGGTTCTCCGTCAATAGTTGCTTTCCATCCGGTTGGATAATAGATCTCGCTGATTACCAAGAATTGATCATTTTGTGTCGACGTGTTTAGCGTTATTTCATTGGCTTTGTATTGTTCTATCGTGACTTGGGCTGTGGTATCCGTTACGGAATCTATGTCATCATTTGTTTCGACTATAGCTGTTGTTGCAGGATCGAAATTTGCTGATGGTTTCATTTGGTTAACGGCTTGCTGTGGAGAATCAACCGTGGCAACAGAATCCACAAAAAAGGCTTTGGGCAATACATCATCGTTACGGTATACGCGCTGATTGTTTTGACTGAATACCTCTGTATATCCCTCAAAAGGAAGCTGTTGTTGGACCGTAATATATTTGGTGTTCAGCATATCCAACACGGCATGGTTAAAGCCAGTTTGGTTATCCATCAGCAAGTGGTCAATTAAATCCTGGTAATAGGCCAGCTTTGCCCCGGAATATCCGCCGATGGAGGGATAGAAGTAAGAGGGGATAGCATTATTAAATGGATTTCTATCTAAGGTGAATACACGATACGGATAGCCATCATCAGAATCGATATTTTCCATGATAAACTTATCGGCTGGGGTTTGCTGCTGGCGGACCATCTGTTCAGGTTCAAGTCGATCTGAGGCCATTTGATCTGCATTTACATAGCGGTTGCCAACACTTAACATATCGTAGGTGGTAAGTACGAGCAGTCCGATAAGAAGGTAGCCTTTACTGATTTTTCGTTTTATAAAACCAACGATAAGCCCGCTGGCAAGGAGTGCCAAGATAAGATAGCGAGTGGAATCACTACTGGCCATCTCTTTACGCTCGGGTTTTAATCTTGTGTTGATAAAATTTTGTACCCGCTGTTTTACCTGTGGATTGTCTGGTGATACATTATTCTGCTGTGCCACTTGTTGCGCGTACTGTTGGGCTTCACCCGGTTTTTCAAAAGAGAGCAGAGCGTTACTTCCAAAAGAGAATAAGACGCCTACTGTTACAGCAATGCCAAGGGGCGTAGCTAATTCTTTAAGTGCATTTTCTTTGTTTTTAGCAAGATCAAAAAGTGCTTCAATCCCATAAACGGCCAGCACAGCAAAACAGGATACCGTAGCAATGAGCCATGTTTCAGGGACACGAAATTTGTCGAAATAGGGAATGTAGTTGAAGGCAAACTCATTAAATGCCGGCAAGTTATTACCAAGTGAAAAAAGCAGGGTCAGTGAGCCGACGCCGAAAAACAGGTATTTAATCTTTTTACGGTATTTGAAAAGACCAATTAAGGCGAAGATAAAGGCAATAGCCCCTAAATAGTGCGGACCACTTGTAAACGATTTTGGTCCCCAGTAGGCTTCTCCGGATGATCCGCCATATAGCCCTGGGATGATGAGTGTTAACAGTTCGCCCACGCCTTGTGACCAGCTAAAGGCATATTCGAGCGTGAGTCCGCCACTACCACCACCGGTTTCGAGCGTGGAGCCGCCGCGTGTGCTATATTCGGAATATTCGAGCAGTCGCCAGTATAAATCAATGCTACAGATAATGCCCAAGATACCGGCTCCAAATGCGATACCGGTTCGTTGCATCCAATCCCAAATTTCATCTTTTTTATAAGCCAGCCAGCTGTTATATAGCCACCAGAACCCCAGCAGATATAGAAAATAGTATGTTATTTGGGGATGGTTGGCCCGTAGTTGTAATGCAACTGCCAACGCAAAAACAAAAAAGGCTAACAGCTTTTTTTGTGATTTCGATATTAGATGATAACCTACAAACATCCACGGTACGAAAGCGAAGGCCATAAATTTAGCGTAATGGCCCGCTTCGATAACAATAGGCAGGTAGGTCGTAAATCCAATAAGGATGGCCCCTATGGCTGCTGAAAATGGGCGAACTTTTTGAACGATAAAGAAGAAATAAGCTCCACTCAGAAGTATCCAGAAAAAAGCGAGTGGATGTGTTTGTCCGCCAATCCATTTAAAAAAAGAGTCGATGCTGGGAGGAGAGGATGGATTATGAAGGGTATAGGCCGGCATTCCCGAAAACATATTTGACGCCCAGAGTGGGTGTTCGCCGTACTCTTCAATATGTTCTACAACAGATTCTGCACCGGCGCGCCACTGTAAAACATCATTGCCGAGAAATTGTTTATCCCCAAAAAATATTGCGGAATATAAAATGAGCGGTAGGATAAAGAGGACCGCAAGGGCAATGCTATGTTGTTTTTTATCTGAAAGCCGTGAAATGAAGTCTTCGTTTAGCTCGTGATTTTGCTTTTTTTTAGAACTCAAATCGGAAGGCTTTTGTGAATGTTAAGATACAATGTCATTCTGAACTTGTTTTCAGGATCTGGAGCCGTGGCAGTAATTTATACAATTTATCCTGAAAAGAATGACGCGGCAGTAATTATTCAATAACACGAGGCACGCGGAAGTAATCGGTATCGGCATCCGGTGCATTTTTCAAGGCATCTTCGTGAGAAAGTGGTTCTTTGGCTTTGTCATCACGAAGGCGATATTCAAGGTCAATAACATGTTCGAGGGGCTCAACATCCGAGGTATCGAGCTCTTCGAGCGTGGTCATATAATCGAGAATCTGATTCATATCACTAACCAGTGATTCTGTTTCTTCTTCACTGAGCTGTAAGTGGGCTAAATCGGCTACGTAATCAACGTCCTTTTTTGTTACTGACATGTATTTATAAGTTGAATTGGTGCAAAAATTTAAGGCTTAAATTAACAAAAGAAATATACAGTTCACAGTGTAGTAATCGGGAGGTATAAACTTACAACTGCTGTGGATAGTTACTGCAATAATTGGCATTTTAGTCTTTAAAATAAATTACTGAAAATGATAAAAAAGAAAGTAACGATTGTTAATGATGCCGGTTTGCACGCACGCCCTGCGGCGGCATTGGTAAAGCTGGCATCGAAATATGAAGCGGATTTTTATATTCACTTATATGGTTATAAGGTGAATGGCAAAAGTATTTTGGGGGTAATGACACTGGCCGCCGAAAAAGGTGCTGAACTTGAGCTTGAAGTTGACGGGCCGGACGAGAGTGAGGCCCTTGATGCTATTACAGATTTAATTGATAGCGGATTTGGTGAAGTGTACGAGGACGAAAATGAGTGAACAGACTCTAAATAATGAGGTTTTAATTTCGGGAGCGCCGGCATGTCCCGGTATTGTGATTGGAAAAACCAGTTTATATGAACGGGAACGTCCTGCGGTATCGGATGAAAATATTTCTTCTGATGAGGTGCAAAAGCATCTCGATAAATTTCGTGATGCGCTCGAAATAGCTGAAGAAGAACTCAAGGCGTTGCAAAGCTGTGCTGATGTCGAAGAACCAGCGACACTTATCCAGATGCAAATTGCAATTCTTCATGACCCGGATTTGCGTGAGCGGATAGAGCAGAAAATTACTGCTCAAGTGCCGGTAGATTTAGCGGTAGAACGTACCTTTCAAAACTACCTGGAGGTCATTGAAGAAAATCATCAAAAAAATGCGTTTCAAAATAAGACGGTGGATATTTCTGATATCCGGGATCGCCTGCTGCAAATTTTGCATAATAAGCGTGATGATATTCAGGAAGAAACAATATTGGTGGCTCGTGAGTTAAGTCCCCGAGAAATCATTTCGTTTTCAGGTCGTAATATTAAAGGTATTATTACTGATCGTGGAGGGGCAACATCGCATGCAGCTATTATTGCTCGGTCAATGAATATTCCAACGGTGGTTGGCACCAAAGAGGCTACCGAAATGATAGACTCGCATGATGAGGTGATTCTTGACGGACGAAATGGCGAAATTATACTAAATCCCAATGAAGGTACCCGCGAAAGATATCAGCGACTTATGGATCAGCAGAGTGAGCGTGAGGCTGATTTTAAGGTGCTTTGTGAGAAGGAAAATAAGACGACCGATGGTCAATGTTTTACGTTACAGGCAAATATTGAGTTTGCCGAAGAGCTTACCATTGCCCAAAAGTATTGTGCCGAGGGGGTTGGGTTGTTGCGAACGGAGTCCATTTATTTGGGACGAGAAAGTTTCCAGGATATCGATCAACAGGTATCATTTTATCGGTCAATTCTTAATGCTACTGGTTCGCATCCGATTACGATTCGGTTGTTTGATGTAGGCGGAGATAAGTTTTTTGAAGATGACAAACCCGAGCAAAATCCTTTTTTGGGATGGCGGGGCATTCGTATGCTTTTAGAGGAGCAGCAGATCCTGAAAAATCAACTGCGGGCCATTTACATTGCATCGGCTGATTTTCATGGTCGCATCCGTATTCTGGTACCAATGGTTTCTACGATGGGAGAGGTTCGTCAGCTGTACCAAATTATTGATGAAATTAAGCAAGAGTTAACGACGGATGTTATCGAAATTGATGAGAATATCCCCATTGGGTTGATGGTTGAGGTGCCAGCAGTAGCCTTGAAAGCGGATTGCTTTGCCCGTGAAGCTGATTTTCTAAGTATTGGCACCAATGATCTTACTCAGTATGTGTTAGCAGTAGATCGCGGAAATGAACGGATTTCAAACTTATATGATCAGCGGCATCCGGCCATCTGGGAATTGATTAATTTGACAGCTCAAGCTGCCAAAGATTACGATATACCGGTTAGCGTTTGTGGGGAGTTGGCCTCCGATCCTATTTCAGCTTGCTGCTTGATGGGACTTGGCATCGATACGCTGAGTATGAACTCAGTGGTGTTACCAACGGTAAAACAGATGCTGCTATCGCATTCTATTGCTGATATGCAAAAGTTGGGGCAGGAAGTATTGCGAGCAGGAACGTTGGATGATGTAGATAAGATATTTTCAAACTGGGATACAAGAAATTAAAGAGGTATGAATCTGGAGGATATAAACGTAATTGATAGCCAAAACATGCGGGGGTTTCTAACAACTTTCCCTGATCAGTGGCGGGAGGCTATGGAAATAACTGCTGATTTATCTTTAACGATAGATAAAGAGCGGGTTGCTAATATTTGCTTTGCCGGGATGGGAGGCTCCGCTATTGGACCGGATTTGATTCGTTCGTTTTGTTATCGTGATGGTTTGTATCCCATGGAGGTTATTCGTCACTACGAAATTCCGCAATGGGTAAACGAGAATACCTTATTTATTGCATGTAGCTTTTCGGGAAATACCGAGGAAACGCTGGCGGCCTTGTCGACTGCACGCGAACGGGGCGCTCAAGCCATAGCACTTACCGGCGGCGGTGAGCTAATGGTTAACGCTGCAAAAGAAGAGATTGATTATATCAAAGTTCCCGGTGGAATGCCGCCACGTGCAGCATTGGGATATAGTTTTGTAGCCTTATATCGTATTTGTCAGCACTTAGAATTGGTAGAAGAGACGGATGGGGCATTGAAAGATACGGCGCGTTTTCTTGCAGAACAGAATGATTTGTTAGCTAATCCAACCGATAATGAAGCGTTAAATTTGGCGGAAGAAATTCTTGATACGCTACCCATTATTTATTCAGACGCTACGATGATGCAAGGAGTGAATTTGCGGTGGCAGAACCAATTTGCAGAAAATGCCAAGACCCTTTCTTATGGAAATAGCATGCCCGAGATGACACATAACGAAATTGTAGGGTGGGAGCGAATTGTACATTTGACCGGTCGCCTGTCGGTAATCTTATTGATTGATAAAGAGGATGATCCACGAGTACAGCGACGAATGGAAATTGTTGAGGAGCTAATCGAAGACCAAGCAGCTTCGCTGCACGTGTTAAAAACGAGAGGCCAAACGCGGCTTACACGCATGTTTTCGCTTATCCAACTGGCTGATTGGACCAGTTTTTATCTGGCGATGTTAAGTAATGTTGATCCTACACCCATTACTAAAATAGAGCTACTTAAAAGTAAGCTGGCTGAGGCATAATTTTAATTGATCGAAGAAGAATACATTGAGTACTGCATTCGATAAATCATTATTTTTACGTGAGTTGGATACCCAATGGCTGGGACAAAGTATCCGCTATTTTGATGAGCTTGCTTCTACGAATACCTATCTGAAGAAGATTCCTCGCGACGAAATAGAGCAGGGGATGATCTGTTTGACGAACCATCAAACGAAAGGAAGGGGGCAGTACGAACGGGAATGGGAGTCCCGAAATGGTCGGAATCTTACGTTTTCAATGGCATTTATTCCTCCCAAAGCTGAGCGATTTCACGTGTTAACATTGGCTTGTGCGTTGGCCATGGTCGAATGTTTTAACGAGTTGTTAACAACATCTTGTGCGGCTATAAAATGGCCTAATGATGTATTGGTAAATGACAAAAAAACAGCTGGAATTTTAACGGAAACTGTTTTCAATGGAAATACTTTCGATCGTTTAATTATTGGGATTGGATTGAATGTAAATCAAAAAAACTTTTCCGCGGAACTATCGGGGCTGGCAACCTCTTTAAGCCTTGAAATGGAGAAGGACCTCGATAGAGAACAGTTGTTGGCTACTTTGATGCAGCGTATCGAGCACAAATATGCATTGTGGCAGAAACAAGGTTCTGGGCTTATTAAATCGATTAATAGAAATATAGTAGGCTATGGACAATGGGTTGGCTTAGAAATTGATGATGAGCTTCAAGAAGATCAGTTTAAGCTTCTTGGGATTGGTGAAAAGGGGCAACTCTTGATGTTGAACAGAGAAGGTGGAATCGAATCATTTTCGTATGAGCAAGTCAGCCTTATCACACATTGAACAAACCGTTAGTGAAACGGTTAAATCAAACTTTACTTCTTCAACTCCATCTTTTGTTATTGCAGTAAGTGGTGGCGTTGATTCTATGGGGCTATTATATACGTTTTACCGTCTCGATATTTCGGCCCTTGTTGCTCATGTCAATTATCAAAAGCGGGGGAAAGCTTCTGATAAGGATGCACAGCTGGTAGCAAAGGCGTCGCAGCAATGGGGTTTTGAATACGAAATTTTTGAAGCTGATCCAGAAGAAGCCCAAGGGCAAAACTTTCAACAGTGGGCCCGTGATGTTCGCTATCATTTTTTTAGGGATTTGGTTGCCCAGCATGATGCTGATGGCATTGCCTTGGCGCACCACAAGGATGATCAAGTAGAAACGATATTACAGAAACTATTTCGCGGCGCGGGGATGTCCAGTTGGAGTGGAATGGATGTTTGGGATGGAGAATTATTTCGCCCGTTGCTACCTATTTCACGGCAACAGATTGAGCAATATGCGAGTCAGCATGAGATTCCGTTTCGGACCGACCAATCTAACTTGGAAACACATTTTGCGCGTAATTTTTTGCGTAATGAATGGACAGTAAAGTTGTCAGAGTTTTTCCCGGGTTGGGAAGAAAATATACTGCGGATGGGAGAAGAAGCCGAGAATTACCATTCGGCCTTGCAGTGTATTACACAGCAGATTACCGATCAGCAAACAATTAATAAGCAGGCCTTTGATGAGTTGGAGTTTGGCCTGCAACGAGCATTGATTTTGCATCTGCTTAAAGAGTATGAGCCCGGTATTTATGTTACGCAGCAAAATTTAAAGCGGGTCAAGGAACTGCCTGATTTACAAACGGGCAAGAAGATTCAAATAACTGCTGATTATTCCATTGTCCGCGATCGTGAATATTATATTCTTAGAGAAAACGAGAATAGTAGTCTTGAGGCTCAGGAGTTATACCGTGAGGAGCTAAAAGCGTCGCCGATCAGTATTGGGGAGATAGAGTTTTCGGTCGAGCGGTACAAAAATCCTGCCTTTGAGAAGGTACTTTATCTTGATGCTGATAAAATTTCGTGGCCTGTTACGGTGCGACCATGGAACTCCGGAGATCGATTCCAGCCATTGGGAATGAGCGGGCATCAAACCGTTGCCGATCATCTGACGAATCGAAAAGTAAGTGCTGCCTATAAGGATGAAGTGTTGGTAATAGAATCTTTTGAAGAAACGATTTGTGCTCTTATCTTTCCGCCAATAAAAAATAAGTCATCCTCGGGCACCATTTCGGAGCTGGTCAAATGCGACGAGAACACGAAATATTGCCTCAGAATAAAGTATTTAGCATAATACATGTCATTATATACTCCTGAGACAGTTACCTGCAACGGCGAAACATTCAAGATTTATTTAACGGAAGATGAACTGCAAGAGCGTGTTACCGAGCTGGGTGACGAGCTTGCCGAAAAGTATAAAGGGAAGAATCCTATCTTTATTGGGGTGCTCAATGGGGCCTATATTTTTCTTTCGGATTTGATGCGCCAAGTCGATATTCCCTGTGAGGTCGACTTTTTAAAACTTAGCAGCTACGGGGATGAAAAGGTTTCCTCAGGAGAGGTGACAGACCTAAAAGATATTGATGCTGATATCGAAGGTCGACACGTTATTTTGGTTGAGGATATTGTAGATACCGGGTTGTCGATGAACTATTTGGTGGACAAGCTGCAGAAAAAAAATCCTGAGTCTATTGCAACAGTTACGCTTTTGCATAAAACTGAAGCTACGCACCACGATGTGCAGCTTGACTATGTAGGATTTCGTATTCCCACCCTTTTTGTTTTAGGATACGGACTTGATTATGCCCAGGAAGGACGCAATTTAGCACAAATTTATATTCTTGATGGTGATCCGGAAGACTAAAGGGTTCTTTGAAAAGAAATATAAGTTTTCTATTGATAAAATTTATTAAGGCACTTATATTTGCGACTCTTTATTGGAGAGGTGGCTGAGTGGTCGAAAGCGCTCCCCTGCTAAGGGAGTATACCCCCATAAGGGGTATCGAGGGTTCGAATCCCTCCCTCTCCGCTCAACTACGCGCAAGGCTTCGTTGAACAGGCTCGGTAGGGTTTGCTCGACGAAGCCTTTTTTATTTAGAGGGCAGGAATTCTACTTTGTATAAAATAACCAAGGACGGTTCCATAACTGGCAACAGCTATAATAGCAATCTGAAGTGCCTACTGGTAGGGAGGAGTAATAGAAAAACCGTTTATCTCCAAAGGGATTATTTAACAAGTGTAATAATGGTGAACGTGCGTTCAACAAGTGAGCCATCTTTGCTTGTAACTTCTTCAGTCTGATCTTTGACAGTGGAAATTTGAAAAGGTTTACCTTCTACTAATTTTCTAACCTCTGACGTGTTATAAAGCTTGAAACCATACTCAACAAACGGCAGCTGTTTCATAAAGTTTTTTTGGGCAAAGCCAATGCTAAAATAACCCTGGGGCTGTAATACCCTGTAAACTTCTTTTAGTATAGCAGACGGTTTTTCCCAGAAGTAGATAGTATTGACAGTCATTGCTTTGTGAAAGGTCACATCCGAAAAAGGAAAACGATGCCCATCATATAAATGAAAAGATGCCTGCTGATTATTGATATATTTTTTATTGATTCGTTGAGCCTCCCGTTTCATAGTTTCAGAAATATCAAGGCCAAAATATCGAAGATCCCCGGCACGGCTAAGGATTTTTTCTACGTGACCAGCATTGCCGTGACCAATTTCCAAGAGGATATCTCCATTAGAGATATCAAGTGCATCAATGGCTGCCAATGTCATACCGATATTGGTCTCATTCATTTTTTGACCCATAGCGATGCCTTCTTGCCCTTTGGGAGTACGCAGTTGTCTTGCCAGCTCTTGCAGATCGGTTTCGCCAAACTCTTCTTCTATTTTCTTTTTTGACATATTCTGTTTTTATCTAACTAAAAAGTTTCTTTAAGTGATTACTCTCCATGAAGGGTAACGACCAGTTTTCTTGAGCCACCGTTGTTTCGATGCTCACACAAATAAATTCCCTGCCAGGTTCCCAGGTTTAGTTTACCATTTGTTATCGGAATAGAAACCGAATGTCCCAGCAGCGAACTCTTGATATGCGAAGTCATATCATCGGGACCTTCGAGCGTGTGTTCATACAGCGAGGTATCCTCGGGAACCATGCGTTTGAAATGAGAGGCAAAGTCACGGCGCACCGAAGGATCTGCATTTTCATTAATAGTGAGGCTGGCGCTGGTATGCTGGATAAAAATATGTGCAATGCCTGTTTGAATCTTTTTTATTTCAGGAATCTCTTCCAAAACCTCATCAGTGATGATGTGATAGCCCCGAGACTTTGGAGAAAGAGCGATTTTTGTTTGATGCCACATAGTTTTGTTTGTCAATTAACAATTAAAAGGAAAGGCAAGATGTTATCCTGAACTCGTTTCAGGATCTCATCCAAAAAGCCCTTTAATATTGCCACCATCGTGACTGATTGTTTGGCCAGTTACAAACGAGGCGTGTGGGGATAGCAGCCATCCAGCCAGTGAAGCCAACTCTTCACCTTTGCCAAAACGACCGACTGGGATTGAGGCTTCCATTTCTTCACGCACTTCTTCGAAAGACTTGTCGGATTCATCCGCAGCCTTTTTAATGACACGTTTTATAGCAGGAGTATCATGCGATCCCGGAGCCAGTATATTAACCGTAACTCCTTGTTCAGCTACTTCCTGGGATAAAGATTTAGCAAAACCAACCATTCCCGCGCGAAAAGAGTTACTGAGTACCAAAGAAGGAATGGGTTGCTTTACCGACTGACTTTCTACGAATAAAATGCGCCCGTACTCTTTAGAAGTAAAATAGGAGACCAAACGAAGGATGAGCTCTATTTTCCAGCGCATGACGTTTTTGTATGCCTGATCCCAATCGTAAATAGCAGTTTCAAGCGGAGATAGGGCAGGAGGTCCCCCCGCATTTACAACCACACCATGAAGCTGATCATTGCCAATAGCGGCTTCAATCATGTTATGGGTATCGTCATCTGTTAGATCACCAACAACAATATCGACCCTGTCCCCAAAAGAATCTTTGAGCTCATTGAGTTTATTTTCACGACGAGCAACAGCAATAACCGTTGCTCCTTCATCTAATAAAAGTTCAGCAATGGCGCGACCAAATCCGCTACTGGCCCCGCAAACAATAAAGCGTTGGTTTTCAACTTGTAAATCCATGAAACAGGTTTTCTGAGTGAACATTATGATGATATATCATGTAAGAACGGTATATACCAAATCGAGAATTGAGGAGCAATAAATGAAATCTACACTCTCATCCAAAAAGAATAATAATTGCTAATAAGGAATTGGGAAAATAAAGCCGTATCTTTGCTGGCTAAATTTTATAGGATTGTGAATGTTTTGGAAACGTAATTCTTTGTCATGCTGAACTTGTTTCAGAGCCTAAAGCAGGCTTAGATTCTGAATTTGTTTTAGGATGACATAAGTTCTTATACAAATCCCAAAGCATCCGATCAGATTTTAATCAATACCATTTTATGTACAAGGATATCAGAAATATTGCAATAATTGCTCACGTTGATCACGGAAAGACCACACTGGTTGACGAAATGTTGAAGCAGAGCGGGACGTTTCACGAGCATGAAGAAGTGGCTGAGCGGGTTATGGACTCGGGTGATTTAGAGAAGGAAAAAGGTATTACCATTAGTTCTAAGAATACTGCTGTTAAATGGGGTGATACCAAGATTAATATTGTGGATACGCCCGGGCACGCTGATTTTGGTGGAGAAGTAGAACGTATCCTTAAAATGGTTAATGGCGTAATTATCTTAGTAGATGCTGCCGAAGGTCCGCTGCCGCAGACTAAATTTGTTCTCCGCAAGTCGCTGCAGCTGGGTTATGAGCCTATTGTGGTAATCAACAAGATTGATCGCAAGGATGCTCGTCCCGATGAAGTACTTAACGAGATTTTTGATCTCTTTGTAATGCTGGATGCAACGAATGAGCAGCTTGACTTTCCTATTATCTATGCCGAGGGCATTAATGGAATTGCCAAGAACGAGCTTGAAGATGACAACGAGGATTTAAGTCCGCTTTTTGATCAGATTATCGAAACCATTCCGGCACCTGAGCAAGAACTGGATGCACCGTTTAAGATGTTGGTGAGCAGTATCGACTGGAATGATTATGTGGGACGTATTGCTATTGGCCGCGTAGAGCAGGGAACTATTGAGCAGGGGCAGCAGATTGCGCTGTTGAATCGTGACGGAGAGCTTAAAGAGAAAGCGCGAGCAACAAAGCTGTTTACATTCACTGGATTGAAACGTGAGCCTGTCGAAAAAGCTGAGGCCGGAGATATTTTTGCCCTGGCTGGGTATGAACAAGTAGATATCGGTGATACGCTTACGGCTACAACTGATATGACGGCTATTGAGTATCCTGATATTGATCAGCCTACCATGGCGATGTTTTTTCGGGTGAATGATTCACCTTTTGCAGGGTTGGAAGGAGATTATGTAACCTCCAACCAGATTAAGGATCGCCTGATGCGCGAGATTCGTACAAACGTATCTATTGAAGTTGAACAGACCGATAATCCGGATATCTATAAAGTATCGGGACGTGGGGAGCTGCAACTTGCAATTCTTACGGAGACGATGCGTCGAGAGGGGTATGAGTTTGCAGTATCGCGTCCCGAGGTGCTGTTTAAAGAAATTGACGGTCAACGTCACGAACCGTTTGAGGAAGTCGTTGTGGATGTGCATCAGGATTACAGCAACCGCGTGATTGATAACCTGCAGAAGCGTAAAGGAATTATGACGTCGATGACGCAGGAAGGCGAAAATAACCGCCTTACTTTTAAGGTTCCTTCTCGTGGACTCATTGGCTTTCGTGGCGAAATGTTGACCGAAACACGAGGTACAGGGATTATGCACCAGCAGTTTGATGCGTATGAGCCTTATGCCGGTAAAATTCCGGGCCGTAACAGCGGTACACTCATTGCTCTCGAAAAAGGAGAAGTAACCAGTTATTCGCTTGAAGGTTTGCAAGACCGTGGCGTGTTTTTAGTAGAGCCCGGCGATAAGGTGTACGAAGGGCAAGTTGTGGGTATTAACAATCGATCGGATGACTTGGTAGTTAATGTTGTGAAGAAAAAGAATCTGACGAACCACCGAGCTACACAAAGTGCAGATGAAGTTAAAATTGCTCCTGCCAAAGACATGAGCCTTGAGCAATGCATCGAATTTATTGACGATGATGAATTGCTGGAAGTGACACCTGAAAGTTTACGTATCCGCAAAAAGTATCTTGACTTCAACGAGCGTAAGCGAGCGAAGAAGAATAAAGAGTTCGCATAATTAGGTGTTGGCAAATTGGTCATGCCAGTATTCCTTGCGATAATAAAACCAGCTCCCACCGAGCAGCATCACAATACTGGTACCAACCCCGACCATACCGAAAAAAGGGCTTTGGGGTAAACGCACCAGTACTTCAGCAACAAATGCGGCATATAGTCCCATTACCGACCAGTACATGAAACTGAAGTGTAGAGGAGCCCAGCTGTCTGGTTTTTTAAGTACGACCGGGATCATGCCGCCAGCCAGCGTAAGCCCGCTGACTATAGCAGCAATGTGGAAGATTCCAAAACCGTTAAACAACCGGTAGATCAGGAAGGCGGTTGCAACCACAATGGTCATAGCTGTAACATAGAGATATCCAACCTTTTTGTGGATAGCAGTGCCTTTGCGCATTGCTAAAATTAGTGTTCCGGTAATAAGCGCAATAATTGATGAGGCCAGATGTATGGCGCCGGTCCAGTTATGTACGAGGCTATCCATGATACCTTTAATCAGTTGTTGTTTGTTACATCAAGATATTGTTGCAGAGTGTTGACATACTCTTCGAATGCTTCTATTCCCGTTTCAGTAATGGAGTATGAAGTGTTAGGTTTTTTGTTTTTAAAAGATTTTTTGATTTCAATATAGCCTGCCTCCTCAAGTTTGCTCATCTGAACACTTATATTACCTGCGCTGGCTTCGGTTTCTCTTTTAATGAACTTGTAATCAGCTTTTTCCACACTTATTAATAGCGACATAATAGCCAGCCTAAGCTGTGAGTGCAGTAGTGGATTTAGGTCATCATAGCCCATGATTATTCTTCATTATTTTTGAGGATGTATCCAGGAACCAAATAGCCAACAAAAACTGCAGCTGCTGCCGTAAGTAACTGGTGAGGTAGAGATATCATAAAACTGAGAACGCCCATTAGCCAGATAAATCCTGCCCCCCATTTTAGAGGTCTGAACTTAATGATTGCTCCGCTGAGATAGGTGGAACTGGCTGCCATTATTAAAATTAACGGTGTGATATAGGAGTTAATTTCACTGATGAAGAACAGCACAATGAAATAGTTGATCATAAACACAGTCCAAACAGTTGTATGAATGTGGCTGGAATAAGTAGTTGCTCCGCTTAATTCCTTATCCCGGATTCCTTTAGTAAATGATGCAACAATACCAATGATAATGATTGCCCATGCCCATTCTGGATGAGGAAAAGAGCTGTATTGGAGAAGTACAAAATGGCTTATGCTTCCTGCGATAATCACCCATCCCCACAATAAGAAGTAAAAAGCGCTTTCTTTAAATTCACCTTTTGCGCGTTGAATCATCTCGTTAATAATACCGAGACTTTGCTTTTTGCTAAGTGGTTGTTCTTTGCTTGTCATAGTCACAGGATATTTAGTTAAATTCTATTTTTATATAAAGTACTTTATAATATAAAGTCAAGTAATAATCTATAGGGTTACGGGTTTGTGTATGCCAACAGTGCAAGCGTCGGCTTGTGCATAATAACGCAATCGGATAGTTTTAGTCTGGGCGGATACTCGAACTATTGAGGTTTATATCCCAATAAAAAATTATTGTATGAAAAAGAACCAACAAACACCCACCAAAGAATTCGCTAAACTACTCGATAGCAAATTCCGTATTCCCGGAACCAATATTCGTTTTGGGATTGACCCCATCGTGGGACTTATTCCCGGGGCAGGGGATGTATTAGCCGGGGGCATTTCCCTGTATTTTTTAATCAAAGCCGCACTCCAACAGGCCAAAGCCTCTGTGTTGACACGCATGTTTATTAATATCCTCTTGGATGTGCTTATTGGGTCCATACCGGTGCTGGGCGAAGCTTTTGATGTTTATTGGAAAGCAAACCTGCGCAATGCTCACATTTTAGATGAGCTCCAAAAAAATCCCGATAAAACCACCACCGAAAGCCGCCTGTGGATATGGTTCGTAGTGGTGCAGTTCATCGCTATTCTTATCGGTATTATTTTATTCATTGGATGGCTTATTGCCGAAATTGTGGGATTATTGTTGTAAGGATAGCGTATTTGGACGGTCTATCTAATATAGATAACGATTAAACTCTACCCTTAAAGCAGACCACTATGGCTATTCAATACGCTCTTTTTCCAAATCCCTTAACGTCCGGTGACGAAGACCAGCGGGCAATGGTGCAAAACAGAACCGGACGGACGAAAGAAGATATTATTGATGAGATTATCAGTCGCGGAAGCACGATTACAAAAGCTGAGGCCCTGGCTGTAATCGAAGAATATGAAGCCTGTATTGCTAAGTTTGTCGCCGAGGGGGATCGCGTAAATACCTCGCTGATGAATATTTCCTCTTCGATTGCCGGAGTCTTTACCGACAAGGAAGATTATTTTGATGAGGGGCGGCATCAGATCAATATAAACGTTCAGGCAGGACCACGCTTGCAAAAAGCCATTGCTGAAACCACGACCCAAAAGGTACCCGGCCGGGAGCGGCATCCACAGCCCAAGAGGCTAAAGGATTTTACAACCGACAGCATTAATAGTGAGCTTACCCCGGGAGGTAGTGCCGAACTGAATGGCACTTTGCTCAAATACGACCACGATGATAACAATCAGGGGATCTTTTTGATCGCATCCGATGGCACCGAGAGTAGGGTAGAGCAGGTGTTAAAGAATTGGCCGAGCTTGTTGCTGTTTGTTGTGCCCGATAATCTCTCCACCGGAAAATATAGCCTCGAAGTGCGATCTGTAATCAGGCGTACCACCGAACGGCGGCGTGGAGCTCTTTCGGCCGCTATTACCATATCCTGATGCGAGGTTCATGCTTTATCTGCCATAAGTAGTGGGGACAATATCTCCGACATTGCAATGTCTTATCCACCGACATACTAATGTCAGCCCCTGTGACATACTAATGTCTTACTCACTGACATTGTAATGTCATGCCCCCAGACATACTAATGTCGTAGCTCCTGGTATTGGAATGTCGGACACATCGAATAGTAGGGATGGTGATAAGTAGATCAGTAGAGGGTAGCGTTAATCCTAAATACGGGCTTTTTATTTAGGGGAGATCTCTTTACTGAAGAGCTGTCCCCAGGCTTTTTTCTTTTGGCCAAAAACGTCTAATAAATTGTTTTAGCAGTTGAAAAGAGTGTGAAATATGACCAACCGGTGAAGATGGCTCATTCCATCCCACCGCTTGCTGTTGATCATAGCGTGCAACACCTTTTTTAATATATGTGAAGATCACAGACTTGGTTCTACTAAAACGCCATCTACAGGATTATTGCGTAGGGTGGGATAGTAGTTCGATTCTTCCCCTTGCTTCCATATAGTGTCAAAATCAAAATTCATATTTAATGGTGCATTTGAGCCCGTAATTTCAGTACTGGTCAATCCCCTTCCGCCATCAGATGTTGGAATGCCTACTGATTTATTAAAATAGCTGTTATTGATCGTGCCAAGTGTTGGATCATTAAAACCTACCAAAGCCCCGGATTGGTCACTGCTGTAAGAAGTCATATCTCCAATGGTCCAGGACCCGGTAATTTCTCCTCTATTTTCACCAACCAAGCCGCCTAAAGTAACCTCAAAATAGTCACCAGATAGCGATTCAAGATCCCCGATGGCAAAGCTATTACGGATAATTCCATCTTTGTCATTCTTTGCTACTAACCCGCCACCGATACTCGCAGTTGTGACAAAACCATAGGCGTATGATTCTTGGATGAGACTATTATTGCGGGACACCAATCCACCCGGATCGCCCGCATCACGTCCTCCGACATCACCCTTAGCATGGCTGTATTTTATTTCGCCGCCACTATCATTGACTCCAACTAAGCCGCCATGGTTAACCCCATCACCGGTAACAGTACCTTCGGCATAGGAATGTGTAATGGTCCCTCCTAAATTCCAGCCGACCAATCCTCCGGTCATAGCATTCCCTGTAACGTCACCTGTGCTATAAGAATTACGGATGATTGCCGTACCATCATTTCTGCCTACTAAACCTCCAATCACATAAAAAAGACCACCGGAGGACATGTCTACTGTTGCTTCAGAGTGTGAGTCTTCGATTGTGCCCTCGTTGAGGTATACTAAGCCACCTCCTTGCCAACCTTTAATGGAACCCGATACCGAGCTATTTATGATAGTTCCCTTGTTAAGACCTACAAGTATAGCACCAGCAGAGATATCATAACTGGCTGTTTCCAAATGTATATTAGTGATATCTGCTCCGGCCCCGAGAACTTCAATAAATGCGAGATATCTTTCAGAATTTTTCAGATTCATTGTAAGTCCAGATATGGTAAAACCAGCCCCGTCATAACTTCCTGTGAATGGGTTGTTTTGCGTAGCTATTGGCTTAAATCCTTCGCCGCTATTCCAACTGGCTGTTGCTGAAGCGTCGATGTTTCGGGTTTGCCTGAAATGAGCATTCCTGAACATATCTACAGCCTGTAGTTGTTCTAAGGTAGAAACAAGATACGGGTCTGATGCCGTGCCGCTGCCTCCACTAAAGGGAGTGATGGGGATTACAAACGTTTGTGGGGCCTCGGTGGCACCCTCTGTTGAGGTGGTGGTTACGGTAAACTGGTACTGATGGGGCGTACCGTCGGCGCTGTGGTCGTAGTCGAGTACCGGGCCGCTGATTTGAATACGATCAGGGGCTGTTAAGATACCTTCGACCATAAACAGTCCGGCATCCGGGCCGCCAATGGTGGCGCTTTGGGCTGTGCCTTTGGTGTTGTCCAAGACGATCAAAATGGCGCTGTTACCCGTATCAAAGCCGTCGGGAACCAGATCGAATACAAACTGGCCATTGCTTTGTTCAGTCTGGTACTGGTTTTGTATTGATCCGCGCACAATTTCAACCGGCTCGGCCACATTTTTGACGACAACGGTGAGGCTCTCAAAAGTTATATTTTCATCATCCCTAACACCAATATTGACCTCATATTCATTGTCGGTGGGATAACCAATCTGCTGGCCGTCAGTAGGTTGTTCGTAGTCGCGGGGATACTTAAAACTTAGAGCTCCGGTTTGGGTATCAAGAGTAAAAGCGTCTTCGTCAACGCCGCCGTTTAGCTCGAACGTTAACGCATCACCGTCGGGGTCGGTGGCAACAATGGTCCCGATCTCAGTTTTGTTTTCTTCTATCTCATAGGTGGATTGTGTAATATACGGTGAGTTGTCATTCAAGTTTTGCACGTCCACGGTAATATCCTGGGATGTGCTCCCGTTATTGTCAGCAGCTTCAACCTGTAACTCATAAATATTATCATTGTCGGCATCGGTCGGGTCCTCATGGTCGGGAGCGGTTTTGAACGAAAGCTCCCCGCTTTGTTCTTCAAGGTTGAACAGATCCTGATCCGTGCCCCCGCTGATGCTGAGGGTAATAGCATCGCCTTCGGGATCGTTGGCGGTGAGCGTTCCTATGTCGGTGGCGTTCTCGTTCACGTTGAAAGAGGCTCTACTGGTAAAAGAGGGCGACTGGTTTTCGTTAACATCTGTGACTGTTATGCTGACCCCCTGGTTGGCAGAAAGTGAGCCATCATTGGCGCTGATCTGCAGCTCATAAATGTTGTCAGCGTTAATATCACTCGGGTTTTCGTAATCAGGGATACTGCTAAAGGCAAGTACTCCGGTTTGTTCATCAATTGTAAACAGGTCCTGATCATCTCCACCGCTGATGCTGAAGGTTAGGGCATCGCCGTCAACATCACTGGCAACAACCGTATCAACCAGTGAAGTATTTTCTTTGATGCTTAGGGAGGCTGGAGACGTAAATGTTGGGGGACTGTTAGTGGATACATTAAAGGTAGGGCCATTTACGGTCTCGTTGTCTATGGTAACCGAAACAGGGCCGGTTGTTGCCCCATCGGGGACGGTGGCTGTGAGTTTTTCCGTTGTTGCGGCGCTTACCGTAGCTTGGCTGCCATCAAAGCTGACGGTATTCTCTGAGGGAGTAGCACTGAAGCCCTGACCGGTAATCGTTACATTAGTCCCTGCGGGTCCTCCGGTAGGACTAATGCCACTGATGGACAAATCGGTTGTAGGTACGGTAACGGTAAAGGTCGGTCCCTGGGCCGTCTGGCCATGGGCTTCGACTGTAACAGCACCACTCTCAGCTTTGGGAGGTACCACAACGCTTAGTTCCGTTGGACTTGCGGCAGTCACCTCAGCCTCAATGCTGTTAAATGCAACGATATTTGAGTCGGCTGTGGTATGGAAACCTTCTCCCTGAACCGTGACGGAGGTTCTTACCGGCCCGGATTCAGGTGACAGGCTCAGTACGTTGAGCGGAGTAAGCAGTTGAAAAGCATCCCATTCCATTGATTGTTCCCCGACGGTTACCTCAATGATATTGCCAGAAGCACCTTCCGGGACCTCGGTAATAAGCAGGGTATCAGTGGCACTATGCACCGGGGCTTGTTGGCCTCCGAAAGTTATGGAAATAGCATCTGCATTAGTGGTTGTAATCGTAGCGTTAGCCTTATTTTGTGCAGCTGATACTTTTAATTTTGATGTATTTTTGTTCTGTGGGATATCAGACCTGGGAGATGGCATCCCGATTCCAGGCCGTTTAGCACCGGGAGCACTTAATGAAGCAGCATTATTTGTTTTATTTTTGGCTAATGGCTCTTTTGTCTGCTTATTGTCGGGAAGCAGATCATTGGGCGTTTTATTTGTGGATGCACTTCCGCTTAGGAAATGCGTTCCTTTAATTCGAACCTCAGTTCCCGGTGTAGCCTTGACTGGAGAAACGCCAGTAATGGCAGGGGTGAAGCCAAGAACCTTAAAATGCGGACCTTTGACGGTTTGATCATTTACCTCCAAGGTAAGTCGTCCGCTGGTGGCCCCTCCGGGGACTTTGGTGATCAGCTGATCAGGTGTGGTACTGAGCACAGTAGCAGGCGTGCCATTGAAGGTCAGAATATTATCTGATAGCCGGCTCGCAAAACCACCGCTACCCTTGATTGTAACTGAGTCGCCTACCATCCCACTGTCGGGAACGACACTAACTATTTTCAGTTTGTTGATATCGGGACCGGAGCTGCTACCTCCGCAAGAAGCGATGGTGATTGCAATACCTATGACAAATAGAAGAGCCCAGAAAGGGCGGTCGAATGATAGATGCATGATGGTGTATGAAATAGAGAAGTTACTGGTTACTAAAAGCTATGCCCGATACAAAGCATCGGGAGCCAACGCTGAATACGTGTTGAGGCCAATAAAACAACTCTGCAGTTAACCACGAAGTAAAAATGCGAACGGGATAGGGATGAATGGGAAATCCGTATTAGTTACTCATTATTTGTGAGTTTGATGACATTGAAAAATGAATATTTAGTAACTACAAATGGTGGTTGGCAAGAGTCGTTCGTGTTTTTACTTCGAGTGTATATAAAACTTGTTTTTATTGCGGCGAATAAAATTTTCATCCGCAATACTGAGTTCTGAACTATGATCCACCATCGAAACCGACTACTTCTTTTTGTCACTCTTGCTACTGTAACTTTACTAATGGCCGCTTGCGGCGGTAACAGCACTGGGCCTGGAAATGCCAACGAGCCTACAAATGAAGCAATCTATCAGGTAACTCTGGATGTTACACCTTCCGACGCGGGTACAATTTCGCCCTCTTTTGACAGTACTTATTCCGAAGGTGAACAGATCCAGCTGCTGGCCAATGCAAATGGTGACTACGTCTTTACCCGGTGGAGTGGCGATATGGGAGTTGCAGATAATCCTCTGGATCTAAGGATAGATAGGGGGTATGATCTTACAGCAAACTTTGAACTCAAAAACTATGATCTTGCAGTTCAAACGGAGGGAAAGGGCGTCGTTAGTGAAGTTCTTAAACAGCAAGCGAAGGAATATGAGCACAATACAGTGGTAGAGCTGATTGCTACTCCGGCTGAAGATTATCAGTTTGTAAAGTGGAAAGGAGATCTTACGGGAACGGAAAATCCAGTTCAAGTTACGGTGGATAATCCCAAAGAAGTGACGGCAGTCTTTGAAAAGGTGCCCGATAAAGTAACAACTCATAATGTAAGCGTAAGCGTCACTCCTTCAGGCAGCGGTACAATATCACCTTCAACTGATAGTACCTATGTCGAAGGTGAGCAGATCGAACTGATAGCCAGCGCCAACTCAGACTATGTGTTTACTGGGTGGAGTGGGGATCTGGGAGTTATAGATAATCCTCTGACGTTCACTGTTGATAAAGCGTATAAGCTGACAGCAAACTTCGAGCTCAAAAATTATGATCTTGCAGTTCAAACCGAGGGAAAAGGGGTTGTGAGCGAAGCTATTAATAAGCAAGCCAAAGGATATGAAGCTGGCACAGTGGTGAGTCTGGTTGCCACTCCGGCCAAAAATTACCGGTTTGTTGAGTGGAAAGGAGATCTGACGGGAACAGGAAATCCGGCCCAAATTACGGTCAATAATCCCAAGAACGTAACGGCGGTTTTTGAAAAGAAATCATATGACTTAACCATTCTTACCATTGGTCAGGGGGCTGTTAGTGAACAAGTGGTACAGCAGGCCAAAACGTATACCCATGGGACCGTTGTAGAGTTGGCTGCCGATACCGCAGCCGGCTGGGTATTTACCGAATGGCAGGGCGATCTCAGCGGAACGCAAAACCCAGCCCGAATTACGGTTAGAGAGAAAACAACGATCGTTGCTAAGTTTGACCTACCTTTTTACCTGGCAGATAACGGCATTACAATTTTATGCCCGGATGCCGAGGTGGGTGATACGGGTACGGTAAATGAGGTGACCTATACCAAACGCAGTAAAAGTCAGATTACCCCTGCAAGTGCCTCCACTACTTGTACAAGTGGTATAACCGATATGAGAGCATTGTTTGCAGGAGCAACATCATTTAGTGGCGATATTAATCACTGGGATGTAAGCAGGGTGACTGATATGAGCAATATGTTTAGAGGTGCTACAGATTTTAACGCTGATATAGGAGATTGGGATGTCAGCAGTGTTGAAGATATGTCTGGTATGTTTGAGGCTACTCTTTCTTTTAATCAAGACTTGGGAGACTGGGATGTGAGCAATGTTGTAAACATGGACAGATTGTTTATTGGCTCACGTAACTTTAATGGAGAGATCAGCGGCTGGGATGTTAGCACTGTAGCGTCTATGTCGCAAATGTTTCTGGACGCTTCGGCGTTTAATCGAGATATTACAAGTTGGGATGTGAGCAATGTTACAACTTTGGTCATGATGTTTTCCGGTGCAAGCTCCTTTAATCAAGAGATTGGAGATTGGAATGTCAGTAATGTAACAGAAATGCGCGATCTATTTAAAGGTGCTACAGATTTTAACGCTGATATAGGAGATTGGGATGTTAGCAGTGTTGAAGATATGTCTGGCATGTTTGAAGATGCTGAATCCTTTAATCAAGATATTGGTAGCTGGAACACGATCAGTGTAAAGAAAACAGCGGCTATGTTTAAAAATGCTATTTCTTTTAATGCTGATATAGGAAGATGGGATATTAGCAATCTTTATTTTATGGTAGGTATGTTTGAAGGGGCTGAGTCCTTTAACCAAGATATAGGGAACTGGGATGTTAGCAGGTCAGGAGGTAACTTTATGGAAAGTATGTTCCTCAATGCCACGAATTTTAATCAGGATCTGACCGGTTGGTGCGTGGACAATGTTGATTCTGAACCAACTGATTTCTCTGTGGGAGCCGGACTTGCTGAGGTTAATAAACCAGTATGGGGAACGTGCCCACCGTAACGGAGAGGCCAATGGGGATTATGATATTAGGTCTGTTAAGTTTAGAAGCTTGGCAGACCTTCTTAATTGTAAGCGGCGGTCCGTGAAACGAATAATAACTGATTATTAACTGCGAATTTGTGAATCAGAAATTAAGGATGAAAACTATTTTCTTGGTCGCTACGCATAATTCGGGAAAAGACTGTTTTAAACAGATTATCCTTATCGTCGGTGAGCACGCTCAGATCACCGCCATGGTACTTTTTGAACTTTTTCATAAAGTGGGATCGGTCATGATAGCCAAAGGCCATTAAAATATCGTTAACTGGTTTATCACCTTCAGCAAGGGCGGCACAAGTAAAATTAAAGCGCACTTGTCGGACAAACTGTCCAGGGGTGAAGCCAATGAATTTTTTAAATTTCTTTTCGAGATAGCGCCTGCTAACATCCTCTTTGTTGCAGAGCTCTTTTACTTTGAGCATTCCCTTCTTTTTGTAAATGTAATCGATAACTACATCAAGGTGGGTATATTTGGTAGAAGTTGGTCGTTGTTGAAGCATAAAATCGGTAAGCAGATCAAATCGATCCTCGGTGGTGGTGGCCTTCAGAAGTTTTTGACGAATTTTGTCAGCCTGTTCGCCTACCACTTGATCAAATGAGATAAAATCATTTTGAATATCTGCCAAGTAAATGTTGAAGAGTTTATACGTGGCGGTAGGTTTTAGGGCAATGCCATAGTGTAGGGAGGGAATATCACTATCAAAAGAAAAAGTAGGAAAGTATTGTCCCCCCAGAGCATGATTGGGGAAGGGGCGAATTCCATTTGCTCCTTTGATACGTGGATTCCCCTTAAGTACGAAAGTAATGGTTCCCATACCCATGGGAATAACCCGGTTTTCAGCAAAAGTACTGGGACGAGGGATGTCTATTTCATAGATTCTTTTAACAAAATGGGATAGTTCTTCTGGGGGTAGTATATACTTATGCATTCTAACTTAGAGCCAACGGTGAGTCCTTTTTATATTAAGCTAATTAATTAATAAGAATGATTTAAGCAAATGGAATTTGGCTAAGTGTATGCATCATTTGCGTTTAGCCCATTCCATAAAACCTACTTTTCTCATTATAATATGGAATAAATACTTTTTTTAGCTCTTGATGCTCCGGTTTTTCCAATTCCGGGTCTTCATTCATTACCTCCCAAGCCATAGACTTTGCCTGTTCTAAAATCCATTGATCCTCAACAATATCTGCGACGCGAAATTCAGGAAGGCCGCTTTGCTTCGTACCCAGAAAGTCACCCGGCCCACGGAGTTCCAGGTCCGCTTCGGCAATTTCAAAGCCGTCGTTGGTTTGAGCCATCTTACGCAGGCGGAATTGTCCCTCTTTGCTAACTTTTTGCCCGTAAATCAAAATACAATAGCTCTGACGTTGCCCGCGACCAATGCGTCCCCTAAGTTGATGGAGTTGTGAGAGTCCAAACCGCTCTGCGTGCTCCACAAGCATGATGCTGGCATTGGGGACATCAACGCCCACTTCAATGACGGTGGTTGATACCAGCACTTGGATCTCGTTATCAATAAACTGCTGCATGACCGTATCTTTTTCCTCCGATTTCATTTGTCCGTGCAGCAATCCGACCTCAAAATCTGAAAAGCGTTTCTTGAGTTTTTTATAACCAGCGGTAGCATCTTTGAGGTCCATCTTCTCGGATTCTTCTACCAGTGGGTAAACGATATAAGCCTGGCCACCGTCCTGAATTTCTTGTTCCACAAAGTTATATATGTCATCATGCTTACTTTGATGACGGACGGCCGTTTTAACGGGTTTTCGTCCGCCGGGAAGTCCCTCAATCACAGAAATATCCAGATCACTATATAAGGTCATCGCCAGAGAGCGGGGGATAGGAGTGGCCGACATTACCAGTACATGGGGATGCGAGCCTTTGGTAAGGATTTCGGCGCGTTGTTTTACGCCAAACCTGTGTTGTTCATCGATGACCGCTAAGCCCAGGTTATTAAAGTTAACTTCATCTTGAATAACAGCATGAGTCCCAACAACGATATCGCAATTACCTCCTGCAATGTCTGTAAGAATATCGGTACGAAGACTTGTTTTTTGATTTCCAACTAACAGGCGGACATTTATATCCAACGGGTCAAGGAAGTTTGAAAGTGTACGGTAGTGTTGTTCAGCTAAAATTTCAGTGGGAGCCATAAAGGCTGCCTGATAGCTATTGTCGAGGGCCATCAAAATGGCTCCAAGAGCAACAATTGTTTTACCTGATCCTACATCACCCTGGATAAGTCGGTTCATCTGCTTGCCCGATCGGACATCCTTTTTGATATCTGCCAGCGCCGATTTTTGTCCATCGGTGAGCTCGAAGGGTAAATGCTCATTGAAAAAGGGCTGCGTATACTGGTTAAGTTTTGTAAACAGGGCTCCTTCATTTCTTTCAATGATGTCATGCTTGGTATTTGCAACACTTAACTCAAACAGAAACAGCTCCTCGAATTTAAAGCGCTTAAAGGCTTTTTTGTATTCCGATTCAGATTCTGGAAAATGAATCATTCGGTAAGCTTCGTGCCGTTCAGGTAGATTATGTTTTCTCCGTATGTTATCAGGTAAAAATTCAGGTGGTTTTTCATGCTTGAGGATAATCTTTTGCCACCGGTGAATCATCTTGCTGGTGATTCGCCTTTTCGAAAAAGCTTTATTACCTGGATAAATAGGCACAATCCTTTTAAGGTTATTAACATCAGAAGCATCATCAATTTTATCCCATTCCGGATGAGCTATGGAAACATAGCGCCCGTATTTTTTAGCTTTACCGAAGAAAGCCATAGCATCGCCCTCAGAAAATTGCTTCTTTATATAGTAGCCTCCCTTAAACCATACTCCTTTTAAGGATGCAGTGTCGTCTTGTAAAATGACTTCAAGACGTTTCTTTTTGCCGCGACCCTGTTGCTGTATTTTCTTGATGCGCCCCACAACAGTAACTTCTTCACCTTGTCCCCGCACCTGGCGTATAGGAAGTACAGTAGTACGGTCTAAATAGCGGTGAGGAAACCAGTTTAGCAGATCGAGCAGACTATCAATTCCACTCTCAGATAGCGCTTTTAATCGTTTTGTGCTCAGGTTTGGAAGATCGACTAATTTCAAAATAGATATACTGATATATTACTTTATACTACTAATTTAGGCTCTTTAGAGCTACTTTGATGGACAAAAGTAAACTTAAGAGTACCAGTAGAGAAAAAAAGAAATTATTTAGAATTATTTCTTGCATTGTTGGTACCGAAATCCTTATCATTGGCAACTCTTGTTTGACCCAAAATCAACTAAGCGTTTATAAATCGTGCCTACTATACAACAACTTATTCGTAAAGGTAGAAAAAGCAAGCCGAGTAAAACTACGGCTCCTGCCTTAGAAAATTGTCCGCAAAAACGCGGAGTTTGCGTTCGAGTTTATACTACTACGCCCAAAAAGCCAAATTCGGCTTTGCGTAAAGTTGCTCGTGTGCGTTTAACTAATGGATATGAGGTAACTGCATATATTCCTGGTGAGGGACACAACTTGCAAGAGCACAGTATTGTGCTCGTTCGTGGCGGTCGTGTTAAAGACTTGCCCGGTGTTCGTTATCATATTGTGCGGGGAACTCTCGATACTGCTGGTGTTGAAGATCGTAAGCAGGGTCGAAGTCTGTACGGTACTAAGAAGCCAAATTAGAAATTTGTTGAGTAGGAATTAAACTGATAAGAGTATGAGAAGAAAGACAGCAGATAAGCGCGATGTGCAGCCAGATCCGGTATTTGGTGATAAGCTGATTACGCGCTTCGTTAATAATCTGATGAGAGACGGCAAAAAGAATGTTGCCCGAAAGATTCTTTATCAGGCTTTTGAAATAATTGAAGAAGAAACTGGCGAAGAGGGTATGGAGGTTTTTAAGGAAGCCCTTAGTAATGTTACGCCAGTTGTTGAAGTTCGCGCACGACGAGTGGGTGGGTCTACCTACCAGGTACCTGTCGAGGTTCGTCCCGATCGGGGTACTGCTCTTGGAATGCGCTGGTTAATTACGGCCAGTAAGGGGCGTAATGATAAGTCAATGGCTCGACGATTGTCTCGAGAGTTGTTGGATGCCTCTAATAATGAAGGCGGTGCAGTACGAAAGAAGGATGAAGTTCATCGCATGGCTGAGGCGAACAAAGCATATGCACACTTTAGATTTTAACGTTTTACGATACTGATTTATAATGGCTGAGACGAAGACACAAACAGATCCAAAAATTGTAGACCGCATCAAGCGGACCCGTAATATTGGTATTGCGGCACACGTAGATGCTGGTAAAACGACGATGACGGAGCGTATCCTTTATTATACGGGGATTACGCATCGCATTGGTGAAACGCATGATGGTGCATCCCAGATGGACTGGATGGATCAGGAGAAGGAGCGGGGTATTACAATTACTTCTGCTGCTACGCACTGCATCTGGAAAGATCATCGCATTAACATTATTGATACGCCCGGTCACGTTGACTTTACTGTTGAGGTAGAGCGTTCGCTTCGTGTTCTCGACGGTATGATCGGTGTCTTTGATTCAGTTGGCGCTGTTCAGCCACAATCTGAAACAGTTTGGCGGCAAGCTAACAAGTATGATGTGCCGCGCATGGCGTTTGTTAATAAGATGGACCGTGTTGGCGCTGATTTCTTCAATGTTGTTGAAGAAATGCGCGACAAGTTGCATGCTAATCCTATTCCAATTCAGATTCCAATTGGTGTTGAGGATACTTTCCGTGGTGTTGTTGACCTTATTAAGATGAAGGGAATTATTTGGGATGAGGAGACACTGGGAATGGAGTATGATGAGATCGAAATCCCAGAAGAGCTCCAAGAGAAGGCTAATGAGTATCGCAAGGTTATGATCGAGTCTATTGCCGATCATAATGATACATTGATGGAAAAGTATTTGATGGAGGAGGAGATCAGTGAAGAAGAAATTGAAGATGCTCTTCGTGAGGCTACTCTGAGTAGAGATATCACAGTTGTAATGTGCGGTTCTGCTCTTAAGAATAAAGGTGTTCAGACCGTTCTTGATAAAGTAATTAAGTATTTGCCAAGTCCTTACGACATTCCTCCAATTCAAGGTAAGGATCCTAAAGATCATGATAAGAAGTTAGAACGAAAGCCAAGTGTTCAGGAGCCATTTTCTGCACTCGCTTTCAAGATTATGACTGATCCTTACGTTGGTAAGTTGACGTTCTTCCGTGTTTATTCCGGAGAGCTTGAGAAGGGATCTTATATCTATAATGCGACAACCGGTGAGAAGGAGCGTGTTGGTCGTATTCTCGAGATGCATGCAAATGAGAAGAAAGATCTCGAAATCGTTCGGGCAGGTGATATTGCTGCGGCTGTTGGGGTTAAAGAAGTTAGAACAGGAGATTCGTTCTGTGATGTCGATAATCCTATACTCCTTGAAGAAATTACATTCCCAGAACCGGTAATTAAGTTGGCTGTTGAGCCAAAGTCGAAAGCCGACGCTGAAAAGCTGACTACGGGACTGATTAAGCTTGCAGAAGAAGATCCAACCTTCCAGGTTAATACTGACGAGGAAACTGGTCAGACTGTGATTGCCGGAATGGGTGAGCTTCACTTGGAAATTATTGTTGATCGCCTGAAGCGTGAGTTTAAGGTGGAGGCGAATGTTGGAGCTCCGCAGGTATCTTACCGCGAAACAATTACTTCAAATGTAACGCACCGAGAGACATATAAGAAGCAATCTGGTGGGCGTGGTAAGTTTGCCGATATGGAATTCGAAATCGGTCCACTTGAGAATTTTGAAGAGTTTGATGAAGAAGATAACAATGTATCTGTTGATGAAGAGGAAGGGTTTAAGTTCATCAATGAGATAAAAGGTGGTAATATCCCAACGGAATTTATTCCCTCTGTTGAGAAAGGATTTAAAGAGGCCATGCGTTCTGGTATTCAGGCCGATTATCCGGTTGAGGATATTGGAGTTCGTTTGTTTGACGGGTCTTACCACGATGTGGATTCTGACCAGGTTAGTTTTGAGCTTTGTGCTAAGTTGGCGTTTAGAAACTCAGCAAGAAAAGCATCCCCTAAAATTCTGGAACCTGTTATGGATGTTGAAGTGATTACTCCGGAAGATTTTATGGGCGATGTGATTGGCGATCTAAATGGACGCAGAGGTATTATTGGGAAAATGGATAACAACAAAGAAGGTTCTGTTGTTAGAGCAAAGGTACCCCTGTCTGAAATGTTTGGATATACGACAGATCTCCGATCAATGACGCAGGGACGCGCAACTTCTACGATGGAATTTGCTGAGTTTAAAATTGTCCCTGACAATGTAGAAAAAGAAATATTGGAAGAAAGATCTTAAACATCATTAATCAATAGTATTATGGCAAAAGAGACATTTCAGCGAGATAAGCCACATGTAAACATAGGAACGATAGGTCACGTAGACCACGGGAAGACGACCACGACGGCGGCGATTACGACCGTAATGGCCAAGCACCACGGCGGGG